>NZ_JAOCLK010000020.1:0-76304 GCF_029845265.1 Ectopseudomonas oleovorans | reverse complement strand
CTAGGGAGCGACTCATAAATTTCAGTCAGAATCGATTTTATTCGATGCTTCGAAGGAAGCTGCTTACCCTTACAGTCAAAGTAGAAAGCAATTTCATCAAGCTGAGTTCTAGATTGACTCTTCAGCTTGTCCATCAACAAGCTCTTTAGGATGGTACTTTTACCAGAGTTTTCTCCTCCCACAAGAAGAAAATTCTCACGAGACCTAGACATCTCATCAAGGCCGATATATTTCTCTTCCCCCTCCTCCTCAATCTCAAAATTTTCAATTTTGATTGCTGGGCAAATGAATATATCCGAAAGCCGCTTACGATCAGCCTCTGCGACGCCGATATTGCACATCAGATCAAAGTCGAAACGATCTAGTGCCTTACCACAGTCATCAGCAAATGCTTCTCGATTGAAGCCGCCTGTCGGTGCTGCCTCATAATCCATCTGTCCTCGCGGGCATCGATCCACCCAGGGCGAAAACTTCTTAGTGGCGTCATCAAACTTACGAAATAGGATCCTGCCCGACTTTAGATTGTCAGTATGCGTCGCGCTTACTATTGAATATCCGCTCTTCTTCTTACCGGAGAGATCAAATCTACCAGCCTGCATTTTCATTACAAAATCTTCAGAGAACGATGATTCTCTCAAGATATTGAACTCATGCATATGACCGTAAAAAACTGTTGAGATTTTATGGCTAGTGATTTTTGCAGATAAAAGCCGGCGCTCCTCAGGGTGTAACCACTCCAGAGGGTGATGCATAATAATAACTTTCTCTTTAAACCCTTTGATGCTCTTTAGAGCGGCATCAATTTGATACTCACCAATAAAGAGATTCTCTCTATCCTGCTCTCCAATTGAAGACCAGCCAGTATTCAAACAAGCAACACCCACACTGCCATGCCTGTAGCTTTGATAAAACTCACTGATCTCAATTACGCCCTGGGAGTTTTTGTAAAACTCACCTATAAAATTCAACCAATTAGTGAATGGCAGTCGATCATTTGACAGCAACTCTTCTTGAAGCTCTCTAATCTCACTGGCATCATAATCATTTCGCAGGCTTTTAATTGCCCTTTTATAGGAAAAGCCAAAGCCGGCTCTATCCACATCGTGATTGCCCGGCGCGATAAAAATGGCTTCATTGTTTAGACCGAGCGCATTTTTTATAGGGTCAATAAGCTCATCCCAGCAGAGCTGAAACTCTTCCTGCTTACCTGAAAACGTCAGGTCTCCAGAGAAAACTATTGAGTCCGCTCCCTCAAAAGAGCTTAAGTCATCAAGAAAGGAATTTTTTAATCGCTCAAGAAACTGCCTGGTTTGGCCCTTCAGTGGATTGAGACTAGCGTGAACATCCGAGAAGTGAAGTACTTTTTTCATATTCCATCATGACTGAGTTGTTGTTCGATGCCTTCATTATCCATTTTGCGTCGTCCAGCGCCAGAGGCTCCCCATACCAAAAACTTGCCTTTACCCGCCAATAAACTTTTGTCGTTTGATCAGCATCACGGGGATGCTTCGCGTAAAGCCCCTCGTTAACAACGGAGATGCGCCCCAGCCTAAGCGAATGTGCACACAATCCTGACATACAAGCGGATTCCGATGTGGGCACGGCTGAAATGTCGCGATGAAAGCGCCTTATCACTAAAAGGCAAAGAAATCTGTTGGCTAGAGCAGCCCCTACTAGCTTGCTGATGTACCTGCCATGGTCAATTCAGCCCGCGCCTCAATGATCTCAATCAGCTCGAAGTGCTTAGGGAACTCCCGCTTAAGCCATGCACTCGGCACAAAATGGTGCTCAAGGTGTACGGCGGTGATCTGACGATCATCTGCGGCACAGAGCATCACATTCAACTCATTCTCATCACCCGCCATCGCAGCCGGCACATAGACCTCTCCTTGGTCATCGATACCAAAGGAACGCCGCCACTCAGGAAAGCGTTTGTGCTCAGGATTGGGGACTGAAAACCACCTGATTCTGCTCATAAATTCGACCTCAATTACGCTTAGTGAGCCTCACGAATACCAGTAGGCACCACCATTTGTCACACCTGCGCTCCGAGGCCGCCTTCTTTCAGCGACAGTCTTTACGCTTCCCGTGCCCGCAGGCCATGCCATCAGAGCAACATAATGACTATTGAGTGGAGCGCCCAGGCCAACACCCAGTGAGTGTTTTACAAGAGTCCCTGCCTGGATCAACCGGACAGCATCAACCTCATGGCTTAAGGCCCAGACGTCAATGCGACTGGCTTAACACCTCCCAAGTGAACAGCGCCAGGAACGCCCCTACCTCCTCAGAACCGCCAATCGTCGCGCTGAGTCCCCACACAATAGCTTGTCGCGCAGCTTAAGCAAACACGTTCAGAAAAACATGACAAAGGGTTGACAGAGACACCTCTCGGGATTTAACTGAACGCGTTCCGACATGTGAACGCGTTCAGCTAGGATATTGAGAATGACTATCGACTACTCAGAGCTCGGTGCGCCCGAAACCAGATCGTTCTGGTTGAACACGTACGGGCCCTATGAAGCCAACGAAAAACTTAATGGGCACGTCAATGCCGACATCGTGATTGTTGGGGGTGGCTTTACAGGCCTTTCCACCGCAGCACACCTCAAAAAATTCAACCCAAGCATCGACGTAGTGGTCATCGAGGGAAGCGTCATCGGCTATGGCGCCTCCGGAAGAAACGGCGGCTTTTCGATGACACTTTTCGGTTTTGAGCCTGAAGTGACGAGTCTCATGCATGGGAATGAGAAAGCAGCAGCAGCCCATCAATACATGGAGGACGCTGTTGATTACGTCAAAGAGCTCGTAGAGCTTTCAGGCTTCAACAGTAACTACGAACATAATGGGTTTGCGCGCGTATCGCTTACCAAAAAACATAGTGAGCGCCTAAAAAAGCAATATGAGCTGTATTGCAAATTGGGCTTTGAGAAATCGTTTGAATGGTGGGACTCTGGAAAGCTGCAAGAAGAGCTGAAAAGCCCAGTATTCAAAGTCGGCTTCTATGAAAAACGGTGTGGAATTCTTAACCCCGCAAAACAGGTCAGAGAGTGGAAAAAGCTCTGCGAGAATTTGGGCGTAAAGATTTACGAAAACACCATTATTAACTCAGTCGAGTATCCGAATACTGGCGTTGTCGTTAAGACCAGTCAAGGCTCCGTTAAGGCAGAAAAAGTTGTCCTTGCCACAAATGCCTACGGTCACTTGATTCCAGAAATGGGAGCATTCAACAGGAATCAAACGCCGATCTGGACTTATCAGATTGTGACTGAACCACTAAGCCAATCCATGTGGGACAGCATTGGCTGGCAGGGACGTTACGGCATTGAAACCAATCGCCACATGGTGCACTACTTCAGGCCGACAGCTGATGGCCGCATTACCTTTGGCGGCGCTAACGTAGAAACTTCTATTGGCAACAATATGAACTACGACAGCAATGAGTCGTACTGGAGAACACTCGAATATCACCTGAAAACGATGTTCCCGCAGCTGAAAAACACACGCATTGATTATCGCTGGGGTGGGCCAGTCTCCGTCACTCTGGATATGACGCCGAACCTGGGCTTTTACAAGGACGAAAGAACACTCTACCTATGCGGTTGTACAGGCCATGGCGTTTCTTTCACCCAATATAGTGGCAAAACTTTGGCTGAATTGGCACTGGGGATTGAAAGCAAACGAACAAATGCTTGGTTCGTAAACAGAAAACCATTCCGCTGGCCAGTTCAGCCACTCAAGCAGATTGGTATCGCGACCGTTAAAAACGTGCTTAAGGCAGAAGATGCCTGGCAAGAACGCAGCCTCTGGAAATAATAAAAATGAAAAAAACAACAATACATACCATGTGTAGTGAAATCAGCACACGACTCATTAATTCGGCTATTAATAGCCATACAACTGCCGTAGTGACCGACGCCTTTTATTCCAAGACCAAGGGGCCAGCCCTTGCGACTGAGGGCCCACAGCGGAACTCGAATAGCAAGCAAAAATTAAGCGCTCGCGTCGAAAAAATCATCTATAATGATCCTCTTTCTTATAGGCACATGATTAATGTAGCCAAGCTCTTAAATGTCTCTACCCGGACACTATTACGGAGGCTTGAAGCCGATGGGACAAACTTTAAGAAAGTCCGAGATCAAGCTCTTTACCAAAGAGCCATAGATGAATTGATGCTTGAGAATATGTCTGCAACTGAAGTGGCATCAAGCCTTGCCTTCTCTGATCCTGCCCATTTCACGAGAGCATTTACACGCTGGTCAGGTCTAACACCATGTGCTTTCAAAGATAAGAAACGATGAATAAAACCAAACAAAAGACCACAGACATAGAGCCCATGATTAAGAAAACGCGGGCAAGGAGCGAGACAGCGCAGCTAGCTGTAAGGTCACTTATACTCAATACAGCGCGCAAGCTTTTCCAAGCTAATGATGTAGATCTAATATCGCTCAGATCAATAGCCCGAGAAGTGGATATGGCTCCAGGGGCTTTATACACTTATTTCCCGAGTAAAATATCGCTAATGCGTGCTGTTTGGGCTGAAGATTTAGCGCGCCTGAATATCGAGCTATCGGGCTATCCGAAAGAATCAACGCTTTTAGACTTTTCATGCTTTTTTGTTGATTACTGGCTTGAGAACGCCAGTGCATTCAAAGCGCTATTCCTAGTGACGGACGAACCGGACAATGAAGGTGGAATGTTTATCGAGTCACCGGAAGTCATTGACCTACTACGTATCATTAAACATCGCGTTGTTTCGAAAATGTCCAATGAGATGCACTCTGACGCTCAAGAGACGGAGTTCCGGGCGTTCCTGGCATCTTTGCACGGCGTAATCAGTATAGCCATTCTAGTCCCAGAGTTGGGATGGAATAACACACGCCAGATCCTGGAAAGCCAGGTGTCAGCCTTCTTGGTTAAATGGAGTCGGAACGCCAGTACCTAAATCTGTCGTGTAATGGCAATTGAGCCCATGTGGCTTCCGTAATAGATTTAAAATAACTATTAGCGGGAGCGTCACATGTATCACTTCATTCTGCACAACCTCATGCTTTGGCTGCCAGAACAAGACTCACCAACACTGGGATGGGTGAGCGTAGCCGCAGGCAAGATCGAACAAATTGGTGCAGGTTCCCCTCCTCCATACTATCCGATTCCTATGCTCAACTTGGGAGGAGCCCATCTGCTCCCTGGTCTCGTTGATGCGCACCGCCATTTCCACTTCATGTCTCTGCTTCCTAAAATGCGCTCAGGCGCACAATGGCAATCTGCGGCTGAGGCACTTGAAGAGATCGCATATCTAACATCCGTTTCAGCACCAGATGAATGGACAATTTTCACATTTGTTGACCATAGCAAATGGAAAGACTCGCGCCCGATAAGCCTCTACAAACTTGACGCTGTAAGCAATGGAAGAAAGGTCTTATTGATTGATGTCACGCTCCATCGAGGAATGGCATCAAGCGCTGCCTTAGTACGCAGTGGCATAGTTTTTGGCAATACTGATTTCGGTGAGGACGTAGATCGCAAAGAAGGCATCATGACAGGCCTTATTTGGGAGGCTGCTTTTGGGCGTGTCTTGAACTGTGTAGTCGAAGACGTTCTCAAAAGAATTACTGATGAAGAATATGAATCGTTACTTGAAAACGAAGCTGAGAGGACGCTTTCACAGGGTATTGTCGCACTACATGACCCTGGCCTTGGAGTTAAAGCCCAGGAGAGTTTAGCTAAACTTCAAACAGTCACAGCTCTGAGATTGAACTGGTCAGCTACAAGCGAGAAAGGACTCTTTGAGCTCGCTGAGGCCTCGGAGCTGGAGAGGTTTATTCCGCCGAAGTGGGGCCAAAAATCTGTAAAAATATTCTTGGATGGTGCTAACCGTTGTGCCGCATGCCTTCCCCTTGGCATCGTACTTAGAAGCGCGCTTAAAGCAGGGTATAGCAGCGCAATTAATCTCAGCGCAGCACCTCTCAGGCGCCTTCTTGAACCGAAGGTCAAGATCTCAGGGTTTCACGCACACCTCCCGTACCTGAGATTCAATAACATTGAGTCGCTAGTAGAGAAATGCCGAGCATATGTCGATATGGGCTTCTCACTAAAGATCCATGCTCTAGGAAATGAAGCAGCCACCCAGGCCTGTGAACTACTTAGAACGGTTAACCCACCACATGCCTCAATTGAGCATGTGATGGCTCTCTACGACCATGAGGTTCACCAAATTGCCAGCTCTAAAGCTTACATTGGCATTCAACCTGGATTTATCCCTTATTACGCATCTGCGATTGAAGAACAGGGCGTTTCGAGTGTTATGCGTGTTTTCCCCACTAGTAGTCTCTTGAAAAGCTCAGGAAAAGTTGTCATTAGCTCTGATGCCCCTTGCGGTAATGATGACCCTCTTCATAACTTAAGAAGGGCCGTCGACCGCAAAAAAAATGATGGCAGCGAGTTGATGCCAGATGAAGCCCTTTCAAGATCGCAAGCTATTAACGCAATGTCTTTTAAAGCCGCAAAATCTATTGGACTAGTTCCGCATGGCCTGTATATCAACAGCGAAGCGAACTTTACAATTTGCAGCGGAGACCCCTTTGCCGAAGAAACTGAGGTATTGGAGACATGGATTGCGGGCAAGCCAGTTTGGCGCAAACCAAAAACCATACGCTATTGATTTCAGATAAATCTCTATGAATTTACTTCTTAGCAAGAAGAAATTAGCAATTACAGTATCTATTATTGTTATCGCACAGGTTATATTTTTATGGACGAGATTCTTTGAAAGCACACTTCCCGATGGAATAATTTCAGCTGAAGGAAGATTGGAGGCAAAGGATACATACGTATCCGCAAAGAACCCTGGTCGTATCTCCGAGCTTCATGCAGAGGAAGGTGAGTATGTTACTCAAGGCCAGCTATTGGGTCGTATTGAAAGCTCAACACTGGTTCATGCCAGAGAACAATCACTGCATGAAGCTGATAGCTTGCGCCAGACCGTCAGAGGACTTGCTGCAAGCTTGATTGGTTTCGAAAGTGATCTAAAGCTCGCCGAAAGTGACTATGCACGCGCTTATAAACTAAATGCACATGGATTTGCCAGTCAGCAATTGATTGACCAAGCGATAGCTAGAAAGAAGATAGCTCTTGCTACCGTTACCGCAGCGCAAGCAGCCATTGCATCAGCAGAGGCGTCTCTCTCTGCGGCTGAGGCAGCTGTAAAAAAATTGTCAGCCGAGATAAATGACAACGATCTTATTTCGCCAATTGATGGTGTTATTCAATCTAGCACCAGCGAGAAAGGTGAGGTTGTTGGCTCAGGCACCCCATTATTCGTCCTGATCAACCCTAATTATGTTTTCATAAATATCTATTTACCAACTGAGTATGCAGGCGCGATTCGTATAGGGGATGAGGCCCTGGTCGTTACAGACTTATCGCCTACTGTAAGGCACAAGGCAAAAGTAGTGTTTGTTGAGTCTCATGCTGAATTTACACCCAAAGAAGTTGAATCTTACGACGAACGAAAGAATCTGCTTTTTCGTGTAAAAATTGTACTGGACGAAAAGAGCATTTCGAACACCATAAAGGCCGGAACACCTGCAACAGCTTATCTCCGCACATTCGATCAAGCCTGGCCTGAAACACTGTGATGTATGAATAACCAAGCAATAATTGCAGATGAACTATGCCATAGCTATGGTCATCTGACAGCTTTAGGTGGATTTAGTTTTTCGCTACCTATTGGTGCTAGCTGTGGAATTATTGGCCCTGACGGTGCTGGCAAATCCAGTCTGCTTGGTCTTATTTCGGGCGTAAAGAAAATTCAAAATGGCAGTCTACAAGTCCTTGGAGGCTCCATTGCAGATAATGCCCATCGAGAAACTCTCTATGAGCGAATAGCTTTTATGCCACAAGGACTAGGGCATAATCTTTATCCAGATTTAACAGTAAAAGAGAATATTGAATATTTCGCTCTCCTGTATGGTCTGGCGAAAAGGGACTATGAGCAAAGAATGTCAACGCTTCTCACAGCAACTGATCTTAGTCGCTTCCATGATCGCGCAGCAGGTCAACTATCGGGCGGTATGAAACAGAAGCTTGGCTTATGCTGTGCGCTGATACACGACCCAGATTTACTGATTCTTGATGAACCTACGACAGGTGTTGATCCATTATCACGACGCCATTTCTGGAGGCTCATTGAAAATGTACGTCTCGCTCGACCGACTTTGACGCTTGTTGTCGCCACCGCCTATATGGAGGAGGCAAGTCAGTTTGATTACTGCGTACTACTCGATAACGGAAAGACACTCGCAACCGGCTTTACTAAGGACATAGAGGCCATCACTCCCAGTGGGAAGCTAGACGATGCCTTTACAAAACTCCAGAGTGGTAACAAACAAGAACCACCAATATTGGATGTGAAGCCACTGAGCAACCCCAATGGCGAGATTGTAATTGAAGCTATCGACTTATCACTTAGATTTGGCGACTTTACAGCCGTTGACAATGTTAGCTTTTCTATCCAGCGCGGTGAGATCTTCGGTTTTTTAGGGTCGAATGGTTGCGGTAAAACTACCACCATGAAAATTCTTACTGGTTTGTTGCCCGCCAGCTCAGGTACAGCAACACTCTTTGGCTCTCCGATTGATGCTAACAACCTAGAATCTCGCCACAAAATCGGTTTCATGTCACAAAGTTTTTCATTATATGGAGAGCTCACTGTGATTCAGAACCTCGAACTACACGCTAAAATATTCAACTTACCATCGACTGATAGCTCATATCGTATTCGTTCGTTAATAGGGAGATTTGGGCTAGAAGTGTATTCGCATACACCTGCGAATGATCTACCTCTCGGACTGCGTCAACGTCTGTCACTAGCTGTTTCAGTCATCCATAGCCCAGACGTATTAATACTTGATGAGCCTACTTCAGGCGTAGATCCATCGGCGCGCGATGATTTCTGGCGTCTTATCCTAGAGCTATCAAGGGATCAAGGTGTCACCATTTTTCTCTCTACACACTTCATGAATGAAGCTGAAAGATGTGACCGCATTTCATTGATGCACGCAGGTAGAGTTTTGGCTTGCGACAGCCCAGGCCGCATTACCACAAAGATGGGATGTGAAACACTTGAAGAAGCATTTGTTCACTGCCTGGAAGAGGCAAGATCTGACAGTGGCCATCCAGATACGCCTGTCATGCTCAGCGATCTCAGCCAAACCACGGGTACTAAAACCAAATGTAGTCTAAAACGCATTTTGGCAGTATCCGGCAGAGAGCGAAAGGAACTTCAGCGCGACCCTATCAGACTCTCATTCTCGCTTTTTGGCGCGATATTCATGCTGCTTGTATTCGGCTACGGGATTTCTCTAGACGTGGATAATGTACCCTTTGCCGTCTTCGATCAGGACAACACCATCGAAAGCCGGGCCTTAATAGAAGCATTTCGAAACTCAACATACTTTGATGAAAAGCAGTCAATCAGCTCCGCGAAAGCTCTGAATCAAAGACTACAGTCTTCAGAGATCAATCTTGCAATTGAAATTCCTGCTGGTTTTTCAAAAAAACTGCACAAAGGGGAAATCCCTGAACTTGCTGTATGGATAGACGGTGGAGATCCATTCAGCGCTGAAGTAATTAAAGGGTATGCCTTGGCGGTGCACTTCCATGTATTCAGTCGCTTTGTTCGAGAAAGCTCGTCCCCTACCCTACCCTCTGACTCCATTAACATCATAACGCGCTTTATATACAACCAAGATGTGCGCAGCGTTAACGCCATCGCCCCTGGTGTGATAGCACTCATTCTGGCAATGATCCCTTCCATGCTGACTGCATTAGGTATTGTGCGGGAAAAAGAATTCGGCACAATCCACAATTTCTACTCGACCCCATTGACGCCTCACGAGTTCCTCATTGGCAAACAGATACCCTACATTTTCTTGAGCGCACTGAATGCCATTGCACTGATGACAATCATCATCATGATCTTCGGTGTGCCGCTTAAAGGAGATATTTTCGCCCTGCTCCTGGGAACCTTTCTCTACATACTAACCTGCACAAGCCTCGGGCTATTAATTTCATCTTTTACTCGCACACAGATTGCAGCAATTCTTGGCACTATCGTATTGACCGCCATGCCAGCTATCCAATTTTCAGGACTTATCTCGCCAAGATCTTCTCTAACTGACAGCGCCGAGATTTTTGCATATGCAATTCCTGCCGGATATTACCTCGACATTTCAGTAGGCACTTTTACGAAATCATTGATACTCACAGATCTATGGGATAAATACCTCGCCCTAATCATATTCTTCTTAGTCTTTACGTCTGCGTCAGTTCTCTTACTGAAAAAGCACGAGATTTAAAATGAAAGGCGTTTTACGCATCTTCTATCTTGGCATCAAAGAATTCACTTGCTTGCGTAGAGACTATATCCTTGTCTGCTTCCTCATATATACATTCAGCCTTGATATCTATATGCCTGCCGCCGGTTCTGTAATTGGCGTCCAGCATGCCAGCATTGCAATTATAGACGAGGATAAAACCCAGACCTCTCGCATCATAGCTGAGAGCATTCACGAGCCAATCTTTCAAAAACCAGTCAACATTAAACTTTCTGAGTCCGTCAAGCTACAGGACTCTGGAGCTTACACTTTCGTAATTCACATCCCCCAAAACTTTGAATCAGAATTACTAGCCAACAAAAGACCTGAGCTTCTCATTAATGTTGACGCCACCGCCATGAGTCAGGCATTTATCGGTGCAGCTTACATTCAAGAGATAATCTTAGAAGCAATTGATCGGCAACTGCACAGCAGTATGTTCCAGCCAGTCAACATAGTCACTCGCACACTATTCAATGAAAATCTTCAGGCTAGTTGGTTTCTTGCAATCACCCAAATAGCTTACAACATCACAATCATGGGTATACTATTAACTGGTACAGCCCTATTACGGGAACGTGAGCATGGCACAATTGACCACCTACTTGTTCTTCCGTTGAAACCCCAAGAAATTATTCTTTCCAAAGTGTGGAGCAACACAGCTGTAATTATTGCCTTTACATGGCTATCTATTGAAGTAATCGTGAAAGGCTTCTTAGATATACCTTTGCCAGGTTCTATTGGCGTTTTCTTGCTTGCAGCGGTCATCTATCTCTTCGCCTGCACAACGATTGGAATTTTGCTTGCTACCTTTTCCAGATCGACGCCACAGTTCGGCTTATTGGCGATACCTGTTGTGATACCTATGCTCCTGCTATCTGGCGGAACAACACCCATTGAAAATATGCCAACCTGGCTTCAGGTCGTGTTGCACTTGTCACCGACTACTCACTTCATTGAGCTTTCCATTTCGATACTGTTGCGAGATACGGATGTCTCATTAGTCTTTGATCGCTTCTTAGCTATTTCAGCGATAGGAATATGCGTCTTTATAGCCGCCAGCCATCGATTCAGGAGATTTTTAGTCTGAAGATTGACACCTAGCGCTATGCGCTACAATCAATCTAACACCATCTTCAGCCTTTACTCTTATAGGTAACACACGTGAACATACTCTTCACGTCAAGCATAAATATGCTCATTTATTTATGCTTAGCATGCTCATTTATGGCGCATGCATCTAGCGAGAATCAAGTCGTATTAGCGAGTGATCCGTGGTGTCCCAAGGTTTGTTTCGACTCCTCGGACAACCCTGGCTATATTGTTGAGGCTGCAAGAACAGCTCTCTCACGGCACGGCTACGATTTAAAAGCACTCGAACTTCCGTGGAGTCGTGCTATTAGATCTGTGGAGAATGGCACCATTGATGGGCTATTGACCGACCCTACTGGGAACACCGCAAACATCATTCTACCTGAGCACGCATATTTCTACGCCACTGCCGGATATGCCATCCACAATAGAGTGCAGCATCCAAAATTACTGAGCGTAAGCGACTTAAATAAAATCCGATTCAAACTTATTCAGGACTACGACTACTCACTCCTCCCAATCTATAACGACATCGTCAAAAACCAAGGAAAAGCCGTCTATATAAAGGGCAACGATTCACTTCACAGAATACTGAAGCTAATTGTTTCCAATAGAGCAGATGCCACAATTGATGACATTGAGGTATTAAATTACAACATTCACAAGATGTCTTTCTCTAGCGTATTTCACACCTTACCGATCTCTGATCCGGTGCGGGTTTACATTTCAATCTCGCGAAAGCATCCTGACGCTGAAAAAATTGCCAAAATACTTAGCAATGAAATTCACTCAATGAAGCATAATGGGCAAATGGACAGTATTATGAGGAAATACCTCATAACTCCTGAGGAAGACGTTCACTCGCCCTGGAAACCCTCACCATGACAGGCATTGCCTGAAGGGTCTCCACCGGCCAGATTCCACTACCTTTCTCTTGTAGCCTTATTATTTAAAAAGCCAATTAAATCATGCGCTCAGTTGTTAGATACCAACCACTATTCCATCTGAAAATCTCTCTCGGCCCGAGTTTGATCTTCATGCCACTGCTGCCACGCTTCTTGCTCTTTTCTCCAGGTAACTGGGCATACAACCCTAGACCTTATCTTATGAATATCGATTTCTTCGCGTGAAAACACGTAGCGATCCGCATGTTCGATGATTATGCGACTTATAATTTCCGCCGTTCTCATGTCAACTGTAGTCCCCCTAAGCCTTACTACTCCCCCAAAGTTTCTATAAAGAAGGTGTTTCGGGCTAAGAGGAAGTAGTACCTCACCTTTATTTAACGCCCACCCGCCCTCAAAATCATAGTTATCCTCATCATAATATTTAAGGCGTATTAATGGGTTATCAGAGGTTGGCCATGTAATACCAGGAGGAGCGTGCAAAATAGTCCATTTTTTAAGCGGTATCTCCTGTATCGTAGTCTTGAGTATGTGTTTCATCTGCCAAATCCATAAGCGTCGCCCGACAATGGTTTCGGATCTTATCTGGCCACCGCCGTCCGCACTCTTTCCAATGATCACCTTGAACATTGAACGGTCATCATTTTTTTCTTGCGAGATTGGTATTTGCTCACTTCTTCTGACAGCTTCTTCAAGCTTCTGAACCGACTTCATCAGCGTTTCAGTCATTGTAGTTGCCAAATTCTCGTGCTGTACTCGCAAAAACCGCCTAAGACTTGCAGGTGTCCGTACATCTAGAGCCACGGCAAATCTCACTAATCTCTCCCAGTGATCAGATGACATTTGCTCCTCTTTAACTATCCGGTGTATAGCTTCTTCAGCTGGGTTTTCAAACTCAGTATCAAGCCATCTCTCGAACTCATCTGTTTCCTCTCGCCCTGCAAGATATGTATAAAGATGCTGATGGTAGGCTACTCCCTTCAGCGAATGCGCCTTCCAATGTGGCACATTATCGCTTGGAACCAATAATCTATAAGCAGATATTTTCCCAGACTTTGCCCATTGCTTCAGGTATACTTTCGGCACATAGTGGTTATCCTTTCGAAGGTTCGGCACAACTTACTCCCTTTTAATATATGATCCATGCTTGCCATATTTTTAAGGCATCCAGCGCGTTTAGCCAACCATGTTCCTATGCATGTATATATCTAGGATAAACAAGCGAACAGAACAACTAGCAGTTTTATCTTTGACAATTCGGCTTTCTAGTTTACGTTGAAATTTTCGGCAGTTTATGTGGCCCACCCACACGCCCCTAATGCCTCACCGCTCTCGCACGCCGCTCATCCCATCCGTACTCAGCCTGCCTGCTCGTCAAGCCCCCACTTTCCATCTGCACCATGACGGCATTAAGCCATCATTACCGCTACACTTAAAATTCTGACTGCTTGCCTGGTAGGGTGCTGTATGCCGCTAGAACTCGATCTATCGCTACCAACCCGCGACCAGCTTTTATCAATCATTCGAATTCAGATTGAGATTGCCAAGCAAGGGCTCGATCTCGCTCAGATCATGTCGGTCGTCGTAGAGCGGTCTCTAGACTTGCTCAATGCAGATGGGGCGGTTGTTGAGTTAGCTGAAGATGAGGACATGGTTTATCGGGCTGTTGCTGGCATTGCATCCGGTAAGCTTGGTTTGCGCTTGCGGCTTGCCAGCAGCCTATCGGGTCGCTGCGTGGTGAGTGGCGAACTCCAGCGGTGCACCGATACCGAAACCGATGAGCGCGTTGACCGTGCTGCCTGTAGACATTTGCAGGTTCGTTCCATGCTTCTGGTTCCCCTAAAGCATGAGAGATGCACTGTCGGCGTCTTGAAGGTTATGTCCAAGGCTGTTTCCGCTTTCGATGCGGCTGATGAGGCCGTATTGGGCTTGCTCGCTGAGGTGCTCGGCGCCGATTTATTCTTGGCCGCTAAATATGCGTCCGATGATCTGTACTACCGAGCCACTCATGATGAAATGACAGGCTTAGCTAACAGGGCACTCTTCTTCGATAGAATCAGAAATGATCTTACGCGTGTTTCGAGAGACGGCCTGGAGTTCGGTCTGCTGATGATTGACATGGATGGTCTCAAAGCTATCAACGACAGTTATGGTCACCGTGCGGGTGACGCAGCCATTTGCGAAGTTGCTCGTCGTGTCAGCCAGACTCTCAGAAAGTCAGACACAATTGCCCGTCTGGGTGGGGATGAATTCGGGGTCATCTTGCAGCCAACGAGTAGCATTTCGTATTTAGCTGAGACTGTTGAGCGTCTTCAGGCGGTCATCTCTGCGCCTTTTCATTTTGAATCCACGTGGTTGAAGCTGGGTGTCAGTATTGGCACAGCTATCGCTGTGAAGGATGGCCTCGATCTTGATGCTTTGCTTGATCACGCTGACAAAGCCATGTACGAGAACAAGCGTGAACGTAAGCGTCTAGCGAATCTGGCTCGATAAGCGGTGGGAGATATGGCGTGCGCCATGCGGTGCTCGGTCTCAGCTTTCCGCGCCACGAGCAAAGATTCAGTCATACGGAACATCTGTGGATAGAGTCAGGTAAAGCGCTTTATGCATCCTTCAGGCTGTCAATGCCATTACGCATCAGCATCTCAACTTTAAACACGCTCAAATCACTCTCACCAGCATCACTGGCTTGAGTTGCATGCTCAGAGCGGGTCTCCAATCAACACAGCTCGCCCCTGATCGGCTTCACACCCCGCAGAGGGCAACCAACGTAAGTCTGCCGATCTGTCTTTCACGTGAATAACAAGATGCTTGTCCAAGCAGTGCTCTATGGCTTTGCTGGCAAACGCCTCTAGCCTGGCCTCATCCCAGTGCGTGATTTGATAGTGGAACACTTGAGCCTCAAGATCCTGACCCGAATCGTGGTGGAGGATCGTGGCTAATGCCTCAGTGCAAGTCCCCCGCTCTCGATGACAGCGAAGCTCTACCGCGCTTGTGCCGTGAGCCTGATACCCCTCTACTGTCTTCCAGCCACCCCAGACTATCAACTCGCCTTGCTGCTCTTTTAGCAGTAATGGCGGGATTGTTGTGCTTTCAATCGGCGAGGGCTTAACAAACCACAACACGGCATAGCTAGCACCCAAGGCTGAGGCCAGGGCTATAAGCAAGCATTTGGCATAAAGGTGCATACAGAGTCCTTTCTTTGAACGGCCATCCAAGCCAGTACCTAAAAGCTAGAATAGCTTCATGATTAGCGCCAGGTGGGCAATGGCAGGCACTGGGCAACAGCCGTTAGCCAATGCGCACAAGCGCATCTCAACGCCGTGCTCGGGGCGCCTGCTTGTATTCCTCTACTGATAGTGCTGCTCAGCACGAAGGCTTGGGATAACCTTTAGCCATCAATCAACCATTAGGCTGCGAATTGAACGATGGGTTTTGAGCAACTAGCTGAGCTACGTGACCGACTACGAGCTGAAAATCAGCGAGCAAGTACTGATACCACCGGGCAACGCAAGCGTAAGCCCTCCTCGCAGAAGAAGTCTGCCGAGAGTGATCCTGCGGTCGAGGCGATCTGGCGATTGCAGAGGCACTTCCCATTGGCCTTTCCGGTAAATCCAGCTCCCAAGGTTCCACTCAAGGAAGGCATTCTCCAGGATGCTGAGCAGCAGTTGCAGCTGCTCGGCATATCAATCGAACAGCTCAAGCTGGGAATTGCAGCTTGGTGCCAGGGAAATCGATATTGGGCATGCATGACGGCGAATGCACCCCGATTTGACTTGAACGGCCAAGTAGTGGGATCAGTAACAGCTAGCCAGGCACTCTATGCAAGGCGACAAGCTAAGCGACAGCACGTACGCGATCAGGCACTCAGAGCGGCGTCAAAATCAAAAGCGCGCATCCAGCCAGACGCGTCGCTCTCAACGGCATAATGATCTCCTCTTCGGCATTCGGTTCTTGACGTTGTCAGGTCACTGTCGTGCTCCTGTCGTGTTGGCGAGCCTGCCCTCTCCTCCACACTTGCTACATCGTTCAACGTGATGGAGCAGCAAAATGAATACCTCGGATACCTGTCAGCAACCTCGTACTCTGACACCTACTGAACTTGCTAAGTGCATCAGATTGTTTCGCGAAGCGAAGCGTTGGTCTCAAGAACAATTAGCCGAAATCTCAGGTCTGAGTGAGCGAACGATTCAGCGAGTAGAAAAAGGCCTTTCGGGTGACATCAACACCCGGCGCGCCCTCGCGCGAGCGTTCGACTTCGAAGACATCGACGTTTTCAACAAGGCCTACGAGATACCCTCCGAAGAAGAACTCAAGGCCGCCCAGGAGAAATTCGACAAGGAGAACGTCACCCTGGCGGCTAAACCACTGACCACTGGGAGGCAACTAGCCAAGTTGGCAACAACCTGCACAATGGACATTTCAGAGCCAGCGTTCGAGTTAGCCCGAGAGGCTGAAGAAGCATTTTCTGACTTGGTGGACAGCTTTAGGGAGTACCGTGATTGCGCCGATCTGTATAGTGAGCGGGATAAAATTGGCGTTTATGACGAGATGCAGGCGGTCATCGATGCACTCAAAAGGCTTGGCGTGTCTCTTCTCTATGCAGAGCAAAAGGTGAAGGTGAAATGGGGAGCAGATCCAGCCACTCCACCTATGCCCGCTAACATCCTATACGTCGTAGCCTTTCCTCTCGGTGAAGAGCCTGAACACTTCGCCACGCCCAGGTCAGGTGGGATCAGCCTTTAGATCCCCGCGCCCACTATAAACTGACTCCGCAATTTCACATTGCGGAGTCAACAATTTCGCAAACTGCATCAACCCTTTAGCGTTGAATTTCCCGCCAGGAAGGCTTCAGCGACTACAAATGCAGCGATGATGTAACTCTCATCTTAAACCGCGAAATGAAATCGGCCTCTTTCGAGGCCGTCCTTTACTGCGAATGAAGGTATCACGCATGTTCCAACTCTGGGCGTTCGTCAGGACGACGGATGTCACCTAGCCCCTCCCCCGACGAGCGTCGGCTTGTATTCGAAGCGCGCCGACTGACCATTGAAGCACTGGTGAAAATCTATCTTGAGCAGGTTTCTTCCTCAAGGAACCTGGTGACGGTCTACCTTCGCCTCATGTTCACGTTGTCACTCGGTGCCCTCGCCGGCGTGATAACTCTATATGGGACCATGCTTCGCTTTGGCACTTCGGCCAGTATCAGCATGATCACTCCCCTGGAGGTGGTTCTTGCTATCGCAGCGCTTGCGGCCCTGGTCACTTCGGCTCTGCTTTCCGCGCGTGCGCTCCAGAAAAGTGCATTCGATGTCGCTCCGCTCTTGCATAACCCATTTCCAAGCGCGGACTCGGTGATCGATTCAATATTCGATGCAGACGATATCGATGAGCGGCAAATACTCAGAAAGCTTTATTTCGCCCTGGACAAGACTGTCGAGCATCAGCCTCCTCTCAGGCTCAGCACTCGTCTGATCACCCTCTTCCTTATTGGCGGTCTTTTCCTGACCGGGGCATCCTTTTTACTGTGAAGAGCGCGTTCGGTCTTTATGGTTATTTATCATCATCGATCAGGGGAGTACTCCAGATCACCAGTTCAAGGGCCGCGGCGATCTGAATGCGATGATCGGCAAGCCGGACGGGCAACAGGTCCTGGGCACGCTCCAGCCGGCGCAGCAATGTGTTGCGATGCGTGCCCAGCGCTTCTGCGGTCTGGGTGACATTGCAGCCATTGGCCAGGAAGGCGTGCAGCGAGCGCTGAAGCACCGAAGGCTCCGTCGCCAGACGCCCCAGGGTGCTCAAAACGAACTGCCTGGCCGCGCGGTCGTCCTGGGTCATCAGCGACACCATCCTCACCTGGTCGATGGTGGCAACGGCGGGTGCCGCCAGGCGGCCCATCAGCCTTTGCGTCGTCAGGGCCTCCAGATGCGAGCGACGGAAGCCATTGACTCCCGTGCCCGGCGAGCCGATTGCCGCGCGAATCCCTGAAAACCGCAGTGCGATGCCTTGCAGCAGGTTCAGGTCCAGCGGTTTCGCCGCATGGCTCCAGACCCACAGGGTCGCGGGGCCGGCGAATACGATCAACGGCGCCGCCGTGCCCGTGAGTTGCGCCAGGGTACGCGCCACATCCTCCAGAAGGCGGATCTCGGCGTCCGGGCTTTCGCACCAGACCAGGCCGGCGTAGTGCTTCTGGAAAAGGCTGTAGCCCAGCCGCCTGCCGAATTGCTCCGTATCCACATCCCTGCCGTCGAGCAGCCGACTGACCAGGCTTCGTTTGTCGATCGGGTCGTCATGGGCCTGGGCGCTCTTTTCTTCCAGGATGATCTGGGTCACCACACGCATGTTGCTGTCGATGAATTCCGAGATGGACCGCGACGAGACCTCCAGGAACTCCTCGAGCACCCTGGGATCCTGCGTCAGGTTGAAGGCCATCTTCATCCATAGCTCCCAGGCGGTGTTCTGTGTCGACCTCGCGACATTCATCAGCAGCTCGGACAGCCCTCTGCGGGCGAGCTCCCTGGCCGTGTCCACCATGTCGGCCGAGACGTAGGGTTGCACCGGTTCTCCGGGGCGCTGCAGATTGGCGTTCGCCCAATGCAGCAACTCTGCGCGGTTGGCGCGCCGGCACGCCGCGAGGATGACCGGGTCCTCCAGCAGCTTGGCATCTTCCGGTGAAGAGAACAGCGCCTGATTGAGGCGCTCGACCCACTCCGGCGGCAGCGCCTGAGCGAGCTCGGCGCCTTTGCGCATGAGTTCACGAACGGCTTCCGATGGGCGTGGCCAGGAGGATGGCGTACTGGTCATGGGCGGTGCAAATCACTCAAAAATCACAGAGGAAATGGTGCAGTTCGTACCTTGGCGCAAGGTTGGGGGAAACCTAGCATGAACTCACTGCCTGAACAAAAAATACAAGGAGGCGCCGTGACGCTCCATGTTCTTTTTTTGGGGTTTAGCGCAGTGGCAAGCGGGCTTGTTCGCCGGTGCCCGTTGCCCGGACAGCGACCCGCCTGCGCCAACCGTTCCTTCAATCCGGAGTTCTTTCAATGTCAGCCTCTCGCGATACCTTCAGCCTGCCCGTCGTAACCCGCTCGACTCCAGCGCAAGAGATTGCACTGCTGAGCGACCAGGCAGGTGCGGTGATCATCCGCAACTTCATGACCCCCGAACAAGTCGCACGGATCAACAACGAACTGGACGCTCCCCTGGCCGCGCTCGAGGCCGGCTCCAAGCACCAGCACGAGCTGATCGCCGAGTTCCATGGCCGCCAGACCAAACGGCTCACCAACCTCGTCACCCACAGCAAGACCTTTCGCGAGGAGATCCTCGATGACGACCTCTTTCACGACCTGGGGAACGTGCTCTACGCCGCGGAGTGCGGTGACTGGTGGCTGACCACGGCCCAGTTGATCGAGATCGGCCCAGGCAACAAAGCGCAAATGCTGCACCGCGACATGGCGCAGTACCAACCGTTCGTGGCCATGAATAAACATGCGCCGCGCACCATCACCAACCTGATGCTGGCGCTGACCGATTTCACCGAGGAAAACGGTGCCACGCGCTTGATCCCCGGGAGCCAGGACTGGGATGACTTCGACGATGTAGGAACCCCAGAAATGACGATCCCTGCCCTGTTGAAAGCAGGAGATGCCGTGCTGTTCGGCGGGAAAGTCGTTCATGGCGGCGGGGCCAACGTGACCGCTGACTTCTACCGTCGCGGGCTGACCATCCCGATGCAGGCTTCGATCATCACGCCTGAAGAGGCCTACCCGTTGATCGTGCCGCTCGAACTGGTCAGAACGCTTGCTCCGCGCGTTCAGAAGATCCTTGGCTTCCGCTCCCAGTACCCCAATGGCAGCCCAGGCCTGTGGCAACATAACTACGCAGACCTGGCCGACTATCTCCAGCTCTAGAAGCCTTCCACGCTGGCTGGCCTGGCCCCGAAGGCGCCAGGCCCAACCGCGTCCCCGGACAAGCAAAGAGGCCGGTGAACACTTTCATTCCTGGCGGGGCATTACTCCGCGACGTGAAAACAGCAGCGGCGTGCCGTCGGCGTTGAACAGCGCCGCCGTCAGCGAGAGGCCGTCAGCCGTCGGTGCTTCCTGGAAACTGTTTCCACCATCCCTGCTCCGTACCTTCAGTCCGTCAAGCCCGACCGCCAATACCCGCGCGCCAGCCACTGCTATGGATGTGACAGAGCCCTTGCCTTGCGTTGGCACTCTGCGAAAAGCCTTGCCATCGGCAGAGCCCTGCAACAGGGTGCCACGCTGACCACCCAGCAGCAGACGCCCATCGGCCAGCACCGCGCCAGACCACAGGGTGCCTTCATAGCCGGTATCCAGGTAACGCCAGTTCTTCCCCTGGTCGTCGGAGCGCAGCACCTGCCCATGCTCGGCCGTGGCGTACAGGCTGCTGTGGTTGTCGGCAAACAGCCCCATCAGGTTGAGGTCGGCCCGCTTGGCTCCTGAAGGCGCTTGCAACGGCTGCTCCGTCCATGTCTTGCCGCCATCCTCGGTGGTCAGCACCAACGACCAGAGCCCTACCGCAACGCCCTGCCGGGCATCGAAAAAGTGCACGGCGAACAGCGGCCGGTCTTCTTCGCTCGACAGGCGCTGGACCTGCCAGGATTCCCCGCCGTCGGCGGTGGACAGGATCGCGCCCCAGTGACCCACCGCCCAGCCGTGCCTGGCATCCACGAAGGACACACCCGTCAATGGCGTGGATAGTGGGACCGAGCGTGCCTGGCGCCACTGCCTGCCCTGGTCGTCGGACAACAACACGACACCGTGGTCGCCCACGGCAACCACCCGCTCTCCGGCCCAGCCGGCGGCCAGCATGGTGGCCTGCGTGGCATTGCCCGCCTGCACGGCCGGCACGGCCTGCAACGGCGCGGCCTGGAGAGACATCAGCGGCAATCCTGCTGCGAGCAAGGCCGCGGTGAATGAAACCCTGAACTTCATGCTTCTCTCCTCAGTGCACCAGCGCGCCGATCATGCGCACGGGACGTTTGCGCGGGAACGCCCGCTCCAGCCATACGGCGAAGGCCGGCAGCACGGTCATGGCCATGACCATGTTGACGATGAACATGAAGGCCAGCAGCTTGCCCATGTCGGCCTGGAACTTGAGCTCCGAGAAGGCCCAGGTGGCCACGCCAACGGCCAGGGTGATGGCGGTGAAAATGGTGGCGACGCCCACCTCGAGCAGCGCGTACTCCACCGCCTTGGTGATCGTCTGGCCATGGGCCAGGTGCAGTTGCAGGCGGTTGTAGATGTAGAAGGCGTAATCGACGCCAATGCCCACTGCCAGCACCATCACCGGCAAGGTGGCGATGGTCAGGCCGATCTGCAGCTCCTTCATGAACCAGTAGCCAATGAAGGTGCCGATGGTCAGCGGCAGGCAACACACCAGGACCGCCCGCAAGTCGCGATAGACCACGAACACCAGCAAGGCGATGGCGGCATAGACGTAAAGCAGCATGGGGGTCTCGCTCTTCTCCACCTCTTCGTTGATCGCTGCCAGGACGCCGGCGTTGCCGGAGGCGAGGCGGATCGAAATGCCTGACATCGGATACTCGCTGCGGAAGGCCTTGGCGGCGTCCACCACTCGGTTGATGGTCGTGGCCTTGTGATCGGCCAGGTACAGGTGCACGGCCGACATGCTGCAATCGATGCGCATCAGCCCGGGGGTTCGCGCAACCTCGGTGGCCAGCGCGGCGTAGTTCATCGGGTCGATGGGCACCGCCGCCATCTTCGGGTTGCCTTCGTTGTAGCCCTCGTTGAACTGACGCATGGTGGTGGAGAAGGACGCGACCGAGAGGACGCCGGGCACCCCCTGCATGGCCCACACGAAACGATCCTGGTACTGGCCCAGGGCGACATCCTCGCAGGCCACCTCGGAAGGAGCCTTGTCGACTTCGAACACCACGCTGAGCCAGTCCAGGCCAATGTCGTAGTTGCTGGCGATGGAGACCGCGTCGCGATTGAAGCGCGAGTCCTCGCGCAACTCCGGCGCACCCGCCTGCAGCGTGCCGACGACGCGGTCATGGCTTTGCCAGATCGCCGCCAGGAACACCGCCAAGGCCGCGCCGAGCACCCACTGCGCCTGGGGTTTGGGGAGCAATGGAACCAAAAACCAACGTAAGCTCTGAATCCCACCGTAAAGGGGCTTTCCGATCTCCAGCTCACCCGCCAGGCATTACTCTCTGATCAGTGCCTCGATGATCGGGCAGATCGTTCCGCCGTCTCCCGCATCACATTGCTGCACCAGTTCGCCTAACAGTTGCTGCATGACGACCAAGTCGGCCATCTTCTGCTCGATCAACGCGAGCTTGCGTGCAGCCCGTGCTCGCGTTTCGGCACAGGCGCACGACTCATCCAGCGTCAGCAGTCCACCGACTTCCGAGAGCGTGAAACCCAGCGCCTGAGCCCGCTTGATGAAACGCAGTCGCTTCACCATGTCCACCGGATAGCGCCGATGGCCACCCAAGGGTTTGGCTGGTTCATCCAGCAGCCCGCGTCGCTGGTAGTAGCGGATCGTCTCGACGTTCACCCCGGCGGCGTCTGCCAGCTTGCCAATGGTCAGCTCTGTGGCCATCACTTTCTCCTTGATTCCGTACTTTGGTACGGAGTTTAGAATAGCACCTAGGCAATCAGGCTCAGGAGATGGGAATGGGGATGCAACTCACCGGGAAAGGCTCGCTGGTCGCGAGTTCGCTGACCGCCATCGGTGCGTCGGTGTGCTGTGTCGGGCCACTGGTGCTGTTGGCACTCGGTGTCGGCGGTACGTGGGTGGGCGCTCTGACCATGATGGAGCCACTACGCCCCCTCTTCATCGGGTTGACTCTACTGTTCCTGGGATTGGCATTCCGCAAGCTCTACCTGGTGCCACAGGTTTGTACGCCAGGTACACCCTGCGCCGATCCGCGCACGCTCGTGCGACAGCGACTCGTGTTCTGGATCGTCAGCGTGCTGCTGCTCGGCCTATTGGCCGTGCCGTGGCTCGCCCCGCTGTTCTACTGAAGGAGATTAACCATGCGCAAACTGCTGATCGCCGTGCTTTTCGCCTTGCCCTTCGTGGCGCTGGCGGCTCCCCCGAAAACCGTCACGCTCGACGTGCAGAACATGACGTGCGGACTCTGTCCGATCACGGTCAAGAAGTCGCTGGAGAAGGTGTCCGGCGTGAGTGACGTCCAGGTCAATTTCGACCAGAAGACGGCGACCGTCACCTACGATCCCGATAAGGCCCAGCCCGAGGCACTGACTGAGGCGACCGCGAACGCGGGATACCCCTCCACAGTGCAGAAGTGAGGTCACGATGAGCGCCATTGTCCTTGAGTCCGTGCTGACTTGCCCGCGCTGCGGCTTCGCCAAGCCGGAAACCATGCCCACGGACGCCTGCCAGTTCTATTACGAGTGCAGCAACTGCAAGGCGCTGCTGCGCCCCAACCCAGGGGATTGCTGCGTTTTCTGTTCGTTCGGCTCGGTGAAGTGCCCGCCGATCCAGCAGCAGCTTGGGTGTTGCTCATAGCGTTTAGGGGGATCACAGGTCGTCGTCTGGATTACGCAGTGGCCGCAGCTCGCCGCGCGCAACTTCTTCCGGTACCGCAAAGGAATACCGCCCGAGCATGTTGATGTGCTCGTAGATCAGCGGCGATAGCCGGGCCAAATCCTCTTCCAGCACTGGATAGCCGTGCTGCTTGAGCCGTTCCACGGCCGCCGTCATGTAGAGGGTGTTCCACAGCACGATGATGTTCACCACCAGGCCCAGAGCACCGAGCTGGTCTTCCTGGCCTTCGCGGTAGCGCTGGCGGAGCTCGCCGCGTTTGCCGTGGAACACGGCGCGGGCCAGGCTGTGCCGGCCTTCGCCTCGGTTCAACTGGGTCAGGGTGGCGCGGCGCTTGGACTCGTCGTCGATATAGGTCAACGTGTGCAGAGTCTTTTCGATCCGCCCGAATTCGGCCAGCGCCTGGGCCAGCCGGGTGGGTCTATCTCCCGTTTGCAGCGTGCGCATGATGCCAGTCGCCGGCACCCGGCCGAGTTTGAGCGAGCCGGCCAGGCGCAGCAGGTCGTCCCAGTGCTCGGCGATCAGGTCGAGTTTGACCGACTGGCGGGCCAGCCCGTTGAGCTTGCCGTAGTCCGCGTCCGGGCGCGTGCGCCAGAAGCGGGTACCGCCGACATCGGCCAGCCGCGGACTGAAGTGGTAGCCAAGTAGGCGGAAGAGCCCGAACACCACATCGCTGTAGGCCCCGGTGTCGGTCATGATTTGCGTCGGCTGCAACTCGGTCTGCTGTTCCAGCACGACCGCCAGCAACACCAGGCTGTCGCGCAGCGTGCCGGGCACGGTGATGGCGTTGAGGCCGGAGAATTGGTCGGAAATCAGGTTGTACCAGGTGACACCCCGGCCGGTGCCGAAATACTTCGGATTGGGGCCGGCATGCACGGTGCGCACCGGTACGACGAAGCGCATGCCATCGGCGGAGGCGACCTCGCCGCCACCCCAGACTTGGGCCAGTTCCAGTTGGCTTTGCGCTCCGACCAGGATGGCGTTAGCCGCTGACAGGGTGTCGTCGCGGATATAATTCTGGCTGACCCAGGACAGCCGGTCACGGCGCAGCGCCGGGTTGTCGGTGCGGATCAAGGGCTCCAGGCCGGTGTTGCAGGCCCCGCCCAACAGCACCGCGCAGAGGCTGGTGACCAGGTTGTCGGCGCGTGCATTGCGTTCGGAGACATGGGTGAAGGCCTCGGAAAAGCCAGTGCGGGCGGCGATTTCCAAGAGGATTTCCGGCAGATCGACACGCGGCATCAGGTCAGACACGGCCGCCCGCAGTTGCAGCAACGAGCAGGGCTCGTCCAGCTTGTCCAGCGCCCCGAGCGACAGTTCGGTCTTGCCCTCGGTGTTCTCGCTCAGTTGAATCGCCGGGTTGTCGGGCAGGCGCGCGGCTACTGCCAGCCAGGTTGCATCCAGCTCGACGGACAAGGCGTCCAGGGTGGTTTTGGCGTCGATGGTCAGGCCCAGTGACCGGCAGATGATCGGTCGCGCCGCCAGCCATTCGGCACCGTCGAGCAGGCCAAGGCGCGGGTCGGCATAGCGCCAACTGGGCGAGACGAAGACATCGCGGCGGCGCAGGGCCGTGCGCAGCGCATCGAGCGTGCAGAACACATAGGCACCCATGTCGAGGGAGCCATCTTCGCGGGTGATGTGCTTCTGCCAAGCCTTGGCCACGATCTCCTGCGGCGCGTCACCTCTGGCTTCCGGCGCGGCAGGTTCAGTTGCAGCCACTCCAGACTAGCCGCCACGCCCTTGCCGGCCGGGCTGAAGCCGAAGCGGATGTGCTTGAGCAGGTCGGGCAGGAAGCGGCGCACGCTGCGGTAGCGCGCTTCCAATGCAAGAAAATAGACGTCATCTACCGGGCGGATCAGCGCGTTGACCTCTTCCAGGGCCTTTTCCAGGGTGGTCCTCGGCAGGTCGTTGAACAGCCGGGCGCGCACGTTGTCATCGCTGATCGAGCTGTCCAGCACGACCTTGCACGCGGCGGCGAGCGTCGCGGCCGACCGATCCAGGTCTTTCAGGCTGCGCATGCGGGCTTTCTTGTCGGCCTTCTCCGCGTTGCTGAACAGGTCGCGCAGCAAGGCCTCCAGGACTTCCAGTGCGTCGTCGTGCGCAGTCGCCTCCAGGCAGAGTGCGAAGGCCACCAGTGTCGCCATCCGCCGCGACGCCGGCAGCCGATTAATCGCGGTGACCTTGGCCGTGTTGGCGAAGCGGGCCAGGGCGGCGATACGGCTGGGAGGGATGTGCGCCGCCGCCGGCAAGGTGATGCCGATGCCGCGCACGTCATCGAGCCGGCGCAGTGCCCGAATCAACGCGGGGCCACTGACCATGACCGGGCCGGAGCGCAATTGATCCAGCCGGGAGCTGCGGTTGCCTTCGGCCACCGTCAGCAAGTCTTGCAGTTGCAATCGCTGTTCCTCAGTCACGCTGCGGCCCAGCGTAAACCAGAGGCGTTCTTCGACCCGACTGCGCAACTGGGCGATAAAGCGCTCTAGTTGAGACACACCAGGCAGGAGGACTTTCTGTGTGAACAGCCACGAGGTGGCTCGCTCAAACAGCACTCCCGGCCGGTCGGTGCCCGTCCAGCAGAGGGCATACAGCCAGCGGCTCAAGCGAAAGCCGATGCCCGGATCGGTGAAATGACGATAGCCAAAGCGGTTCTGAATATCGGTGGCATGTATCCAGCGGCGATGATCGCTATAGCGCTGGAGGCAGTCGGGGTCTGGAATCGCCAGTTGTCGGCAAAGCACCTGCAGGACTTCCACCGGCACGGCGGCGGGCTTGTCCGGCAGAACGCCAACGAAGCGGACGGTGGTCAGCAGAACGGCATAACCCAGACGGTTATGGTTACCCCGCAGCACCTGGATGGCTTCACGGTCTTCATCGCTCAGGTGGAAGTAACGTTCCAGCTCTTCACGGCTGGGCGAATCAACATAGCGGCCAAAACCGTCGCGTTGCTCTTGAGTCAGAAAACCGACCGGCATTGATCACAGCACCTCGACGCAGAACACGGCGGGCGTGACGATCCGCGTGCGTTCGATGTGCCCGCGTTGCAGCAGGCCGGCGCGGCGATCACCGGTTACCAGGTAGTCCGCATCGCCCGCCAAGGCCATGGCCAGCAAAAACGAGTCATCCGGATCATCGGCTTCGACCTCGATGGTCAGGCGCTCCAGTACCACAGCCCGTTGCAGGTTATTGATCATGGCGCCCACCTTGGCGGGCTGTAGGATGGCCTGAAGCTTGGGATAGCGGCTGGCTCGACGAATTTCATCGAGTTGCATCCGCGAGGTCACCACCTCGAAACGCGCCGCCCGCCAGGCACGGTAGATCGCATCGGGCGCGCCATGTGGCGAGATCAGGGCGCTGAACAGGATGTTGGTATCCAACACGACCCGCATCAGCGCTTACGTGCCCAGTCGAGCGCTTCGTCAACCGCGTTGGTCAATTCTGCCTCACTCAGATGGGCGTTAGCGGCCTTGGCCTGCTCAGCGCTCAGCTCCAGGATGTGTGCCCGTACCGCTTCTTCGATGAAGCGCGACAGGTCGCCCTTACGGCCGCCGCCCTGGCTGGCCAGAAACATCCGAAGCGACTGGTCGGTGTCGGCCGAGACGGCGACATTCCAGCGAATGGTATTCATAGCGTTCTCCGCTAATAGGTGTTTGTGTGTTTATACGCCAATCACAAAGGGCGATGCAATGGTTCGACAAAACGAAGGTTTTGCCGAACTCTATCGAGGAATGGCTCGGTTCGTTAAGCTCCCCGCGCTACGGTTCAAATAACTGGTACGCTTAATCAAAGTTCAACTATTACTAACGTAGTCGAGTAAACAGTACTTTTGATGAAGATCGGTTATGCGCGAGTGAGCACTCGGGATCAGAAAGCCGACCTACAAGTCGATGCCCTGAAACAGGCCGGGTGCGAACGCATCTACCAAGACATCGCCAGCGGCGCGAAAAGCGCCCGGCCGGAGTTGGACAAACTGCTGGCCAACGTGCGGCCGGGTGATGCCGTGGTGATCTGGAAGCTGGATCGCCTTGGGCGTTCCCTCAAGCACCTGGTCGAGTTGGTCGGCGAGCTGGCAGAGCGCAAGGTCGGCTTACAGAGCCTGAATGACCCCATCGACACCACCCACGCCCAAGGCCGCCTGGTGTTCAACCTGTTCGCCTCGCTGGCGGAGTTCGAGCGCGAGCTGATCCGCGAGCGGACTCAGGCGGGTCTGTCGGCCGCACGGGCGCGTGGCCGGATCGGTGGCCGTCCCAAGGGCCTGCCAGCCAAGGCTGAGGCCACCGCCATGGCGGCCGAAACCCTCTACCGCGAAGGTCGCCTGAGCGTCAGCGCGATCGGCGAGAAGCTGCACATCTCCAAGAGCACGCTGTACAGCTACCTGCGCCACCGTGGTGTCGAGATCGGCGCGTACCAGAAGAGCGCCAGGTCACGCGACCAGCAGCCTTCGGCCGCGTCGCCGGCAGAGCCGCCCGCCGCCGAGCGGGTGGCCACCGTCACCCTGCGCCTCGCGGTGGTGAATAACAGCAAGTTCGTGCGCGGCCGGAAGCGGGCCACGGAGAACATTGAGCGCTACTGCCTGGAGCCCTATGGCATGAAGCGGCTGGATGCCGGCCACTATGAGTTGACCATTCCGTATCGGAGCGACGATGAGCTGGACAAGAGCGTGCATGACCTGCTGACCGAGATCAGCCAGGAGGCCGACATGCGCAACTGTTTTGTCGAGATGGGCGCCTGGGAAGAAGACACCGAAAAGCGTTGGTAGGGCTTACGTTGGTTTTTGGTTCCATTGCTCCCCAAACCCCTTCTCCTACAGGAGATTCTTGTTGTGCTGAGGATGAGTCTGCCCCGTGCGCCGGTGGCGACGAGCAGGGCAGAAGGTACGAAGGGGCTGGAATCCGGTGATATCAAAAAAGTGCAAATCGCTTGGATCAGGAAAGGCTTTCGCGTACGGCGCCATTCCTGGCGACTTGCATGGCGCACCAGAGGAATCCCAGGCCGGAGCCGAGGTACACGGCAATCAGCCCCCAACCGAGCACATTCATCAGCCCGGCCAGTTGCACCTGGACCAGCAAGGCCACGACGGAACAGTCGACTGCGGTCAGAAGCAGCGCGTTGCGCGCCGGCAGGTCTGAGTTGCTGCGGACGAACCACAGCTCGATGGCGATCCCCAGGTAGACCAGGCCCAGAATGCGGCCCAGCAACGTGCCGGCGTCACCCAGCACCAATCCCGTCCACTGGAAGATCAGGTTGGGGTCGAAAGCCAGCAGCAGGGCCAGACCGACAGTCAGCACGCTCTTGGGGCGAGTGAAGAGAGTGATGTTCATGACTAGCTCCTGTTCTGCTGTTCGAGGAAGCAGATGATGTTTTGCCGATCGTCCTGCTTGCGCAGGCCGCCAAACGCCATCGAGGTACCCGGCAGGAAATTCATCGGGCCGCTCAGGTAGGCATCGAGCTTTTCCGCGTTCCAGGTGAAGCCGGCCTGCTCCAGGGTCGGCGTGTAGCCAAAGCCCTGCGCCGTACCGACCTTGCGGCCATACACGTCATGCAGACGCGGACCGACCTTGTGCTCCGCCAGCGAATGGCAGGCGGTGCACTTGGACTCGAACAGCTTTTGGCCGGCCGCGGCATCGCAAGCCGCCGCGGCCGTGCCGGAGATGGCGCAGAGGCCAAGGGCGAGAAGGAAACCAAGCTGCTTCATCCCAGCAGCTCCTTGACGAGCAGGGCCGCCTTGCCGCCCCCGCCGATGGCGCCGTCGATGAATCCGCGCCAACCCTCGCCGTGGTCGCCCTGGGCGAAGAACATGCGGCTACCCGGAGCCTTGCCGAAGTGATCGGCATACTTGCCGTACCAGCCGGGTCGGTAGCTGGCCCAGGTTCCCCGGCTGTAGGGGTCGAGGTTCCAGTCGTAACCGAAGCAGTCTTCCACTTCCATTTCCGGGAAGAAGGACTGCATGACCTGCTGCACGGCGTCCCGATCCAGGACGTCGAGCTTGGCGGGATCGTCGCCAAAGCCGATGAACAGCGTGTGGTCCTCGGCCTTGGCGTAGGTGAACACCACATTGAGGGGATGATCCGAGTCGGCCAGACCATACAGCTTGCCTTCCCCACCGACCTTGCCCTTGACCTTGATGACCGCCTTGACTCCGGTGCCGGCGTGCCGTTCGTGAGCGGCCTCGATCAGCTTGGGGTCCAGCGCCGGAGAGAACTCGATGTTGGGCAGCACGTTCATCGGCAGCGCCAGGACCACGCTGCCCGCCACAATGCGCTCACCCTTCTGGGTGGTGACGACCACGTGGTCGCCCTTGTCCTCGACCTTCTTCACCGGCGTAGACAGCCGCACTTCGGGCTTGCCGTCTTCGATCATCGCGTTGATCAAGCTGATGGTGCCGTCCTTGAAGGTGTAGCGAGTGAGCGAGTCGTTGAGGACCGACAGGTTGTAACCCGGCAGGGCCCACCAACGTGCCATCTCGTTGTAGGAAACCTGGTCAGAGGGGCAATGGGACATACTCACCAGATACGAGTCCACGGCAGCGCGATGCACAGGGTTGAGCTTCAACTGGTCGAGGCGATCACGGGCACTCAGGCTGTCCTGCGCCATGAGCTTGTTCCAGCGGAAGCGGGAGTCGTAGGGACGTTCCCAGATGTCGCGAGCGTCCGCGAAGTAGGTATCGAACGCTTGCAGCACCGGCAGCAGCTCTTCGCCAGCAAGTTGCGTCCGCTTGCCTTCCGCCAGGATCACCATGGTTTCCAGTGACGATTCAGCGCGTTCCGGGGATTCGATGACCTTCAGGCCATAGCGCTGGGTCTCGGCCCAGACGAAGGGCTGGGTCCAGTGAATCCAGGTTCCGCCCAGCTCCACCTTGTGGCCGGCGAACTCGGTGCTGAAGGTGCGACCGCCAAGGCGATTGCGCGCCTCCAGCACCAGCGTCTTGTAGCCATTCTTGCGACAGTCACGGGCGGCGGTGACACCGGCGAAGCCGCCGCCGATCACCACCACGTCGTAATCGCAACCCGCGGTCTTGCAGCCTTTCTGTTCAGCGCCCATGGCATTTGCCATGACCCCTGCGCCTGCCACCACAACCGCGCCAGCCCCGGCGCCACGCAGGAAACCACGACGACTGACGCCCTTGGCGTCGTCTTTTTCATCGGCCATCGATCCACACCTCATTTGTCATTGTTCTTGAAGTGAAGGGCGCAAGAAGCTGCCAGCTGAGCGATGTACGTCAGCCTGAAGTCACGCCCATCTGCGGGGATAAGCTATGCGACGCCCCCAGGCGCAGGCTTGGCAGCTCATGACAAAATCGTTGGCAGCGGATGACAATCCGCTCGGAAGGTGGGCGGCTCGATTCAGGATCGGCCGCGTTGGCGGAACTGCTGGGGAGTCAGTTGGGTCCAGCGGCGGAAGGCTCGGCAGAAGGAACTGGCTTCGGAGTAACCGAGCAGCAGTGCGATCTCCGTCAGGCTGTAGTCGGATTGCATCACATAGCTCTCGGCCAGGGAGCGGCGCACATCCTCCACCAACTGGCTGAACTCGACGTTCTGCTCGGCCAAACGCCTCTGCAATGTACGAACGCCAATCTTCAGGTCGCTGGCCACCTGCTCCAGGCTGGCACAGCCACTGCTCAGGCTGCTGGCAATGTGGTGGGCGACCTGGCTGAGCACGTCTGTCGACGCCGCCCGGCTTTGCCGCTGCTGTTCAAGGAAGGGCTCGAGGGCCTGGAACAGGCGCTGATCGGCGGTGCGGATTGGCATGTCCAGCAACTCGCGTGAGAAGTACAGCCGATTGTCCGGCTGCTCGAAGCGAATGGGACACCCAAATACCTCGCGGTGGGAGGCCAGGTCGCTGGGGGCCCGATGCTCGAAATCCACTCGAACAGGTGACAGCTGCGGATTCCGGGTCACCTCACGAAGCAGGTTGAGGATGGTGCAAATGGTGAATTCCGCATCCTGGCGACGCTGCACGATGGACGCGTCGGTGACCCGATAGGCCAGGCTAATCCGCTTGCCGTTGTCCTCGAAGTCCAGTTGCGTGGCCTGGGTCAACACCACCATGAAGCGGCTCAGGCTCCGCAGTACCAATTGCATGGAAGGGGCACAGCGTATGGCATGGCCATAGGCACCGAGCTCACTGCTCTCAGTGCGCATGGCCACCTCCAGGCCAATGGTCGGTGAAACCTCGCTACCAAGCACCTCCCAGAGGGCGACGTACTTTGTCACTGGAATTTCTGATTCCGGTGCGCTGAGAATCTGCTCGCGCAGTCCGACAGCAGCGAGGTGCGGGCGAAACAACTCTGCGTTGCGACGGAAGAAGCTTTCGGCAAGGACGGTATGGCAGCTAGACGACGGCATTGAACGCCCTGGGATGTTGGTGCTGATGGAAAATTGACCCACCCTGCCGATTGAAATTTGACCCAGGGCGGATTGCTGATTTCTATATCAGCAACTGTGGATAAGTCTATCAGCGCAGCTGCTTTAAAATCCCTTCCTTTCGATCGCCCCAAGTGGCGACTGAAGACCTGCCACATGTCGTCATGCAGCAGGCCGTCGTCTCCATGAAATCAGAACGGCTCATCGTCCTCCGGTTCCTGGCCGCCCTTACGCTTTCGCTCCCGTGATTTGATCTTGGCCTGGGCCGCCAAGCTACTGTGTTGCAGGCGATAGGACTCGTTACCGGTTTCGACGATGTGGCAGTGGTGGGTCAGCCGATCCAGCAGGGCGGTGGTCATCTTGGCGTCGCCGAACACGCTCGACCATTCGGCGAAGCTCAGGTTGGTGGTGATCACCACGCTGGTGTGTTCGTACAGCTTGGACAGCAGGTGAAACAGCAACGCACCGCCAGCCTGGCTGAACGGCAGATAACCCAGTTCGTCGAGGATGACCAGATCCATGCGCAGCAGTGCCTGGGCGATCCGCCCGGCTTTGCCGTCGTGTTTTTCGCGCTCCAGCAGATTGACCAGATCGACCGTGGAGTAGAAGCGCACGCGCTTGCCGTGCCGGGTGATGCCGGACACGGCCAGCGCGGTGGCCAGGTGGGTTTTGCCGGTGCCTGGCCCACCGATCAGCACCACGTTCTGCGCGGTGTCGGTAAAGGCCAGGCTGGCCAGCTCGCTGATCAGGCGTGCGTCGGCGCTGGAGGCGCTGAAGTCGAAGCCGGCCAGATCGCGGTGCATCGGCAGCTTGGCCATGTTCATCTGGTGGCTCACCGAGCGCATGGCGCGATCTGTGTGCTCTTGTTCCAGCAGGTGTTCGAGCAGCCACTTGGACGAGGCTGTGTTCGACTCACCCTGTGCAGTTAACTCCGCCCAGGCCGTGGCCATGCCGTGCAGGCGCAGCTCCTTGAGTTCCGCCATCAAATCACGCATGACCGACCTCCTCGGCCTGGCCACGCAGGCGGTCGTAGCGCGCCGTGTTAGCGACGGGGGCTTCCTTGAGCGACAAGTGGGTTTCGACGCTGGGTGGTGGTTCGGTCGCTGTCAGCCGCGCCACGACATTGAGGATGTGTTCGGCGCTCAGGCTGCCGCTTTCCAGTACCAGCTCAACGGCCACCAGCACGGCATCGAGTCCGGCGACCGGTACGGCAGCCAGGACTTGCGCCATGATCCGGTCACCGCCGGCATGACGCCCCAGACCGTGCTTAAGCTGACGCAGCGGCGCTGGCAGATCAGCAAAGGGCGCGCCGTTGCGCAGCGCGCCGGGCTTGCGTTCGATCAGCGGGAGGTAGTGCTGCCAGTCATAGCTGACCTGGTCGCGATCCAGCAAGCGGACATGGCTGGCGATCAGCGCGTCGTCAGCCACCACCTCGATTCGCGTCGGATACAAACGGCTGCTGACCCACTTACCCGCGTACTCACACGGCACCGAGTAGCGGTTGCGCCCGACGCTGACCAGGCAGGTGCTGGAGACCCGCGCAGGCCGCTCGACGTAACCGTCGAATGGCGCTGGCACAGGCATCAGTTCAGCGCGCTCCAACTCCAGCACTTCGGCCACACTCAGCCCGCTGTATTGAGGGTGCGTCAGCTCGTTCCAAAGCGCGCGGCAGCGCTGGCCCAGCCAGGCATTGAGTTCCTCGAAGGAGTGAAACTGACAGTCCTGGGCGTCTAGCCAGATACGCCTGCGGCTGTCTTGCACGTTCTTTTCAACGATGCCCTTTTCCCAACCAGCGGCGACGTTGCAGAAGTCCGGATCGAACAGGTAGTGCGCGCACATCACCGCAAAGCGCGCATTCACCGCCCGGCCTTTGCCCTTATTGACCTTGTCGACGGCGGTCTTCATGTTGTCGTAGATGCCCCGGCGCGGCACGCCGCCCAAGGCGCCGAACGAGCGTGTATGGGCGTCAAATAACATCTCATGGCCCTGGCTCGGATACGCCACCAGCCAGAACGCACGGCTGGCACACAGCTTCAGATGTGCCACCTGCATACGCCGGTAAATGCCGCCGACCAGCAAGCCTTCCTCGCTCCAGTCAAACTGAAACGCCTCGCCAAGAGCAAAGGTCAGCGGCACAAAGGCCTGCGACGCCTTGCCCTGTCCCCCTCGCCAGGCACGGATAAACGCGGTGAGCTGGCTGTAGCCACCGTCATAACCATCGGCTTTGATTTGCGCCAACAGCGCCTTGGCACTGCGCCGCTGTTGCTTGGGCCGCAGCGAATCGGCTTTTAGCGCCTGCTCCAGCGTGGCGTGAAAAGGGCTGAGTTTGTTGAAGATCGCGCGGCGTTGGTACACCGGCTGCTTGGCCTCAGGTGCTCTGACCCACTTGCGAATCGTGTTGCGCGCCAACCCGGTGCGCTTGGCTATCTCATGCAGCGACAGCTTGTCGCGGAAATACATCCGGCGGATTTTGCCCATCATTTCCATACTGATCACCCTGTGTTCTCCTGCTCATAAATTGAGCAGGAGCAGTTGAGCACCTGGGTCAGTTTTCGATCGGCAGAACAGCCTCTACTGGGTCAGTTTTCGGTCAGCGGCAACACAGTGATCAACGCCAGCAGCAGGCCGTTGAACAGCACCAGCTTGAATCGCAATGACAACCTGGCGAACAAGGTACGCATCGATGCACTCCAGCCATGCAAGAAGACACGCGCCCCTTAAGAGTTCGTCGAGTATCTCAACGAGCAAACAAACTGCGGATGCGCGTACTGTCGAAGGGATGGCGTCGGTGCTATTCGTCATCGCCCTCCGACAAGGGCCATGACAAGGGTGACCGACGCGATGCGGACTATTGAGGTATTACCCCTGCCGCCCCAAACAGCAGCAGATGTCCTTCAGTGAGCGGCGCCAATGCGGAGATGTTCAGGCGGTCCTCACGCTGAGATGCGTTGAAGCGCTCCACCTTTGTATCCGAGAGCGCTACCAGCCCCCCATTGCCGACCAGCGCGACGCGGCCATCGGCCAGTTGAGCGACATCGGTGATCGCCTCGACCGTACCGCTGCTCAGTTCGCGCCAGCGTTTGCCAGAACTGTCGCCGAGCAGCACCCGCCCGCTCATGCCGACCAGCAGCGCTCGACCATCACGCAGCCCGACACCACTCCACAGAGAGCCGCTGACGCCGGTGTCGAGTGATTGCCAGCTGGCACCGCGATCAGCAGAGCGATAGGCGTTCCCCGCCTCAGCGGCGATTAACAGGCTGCCATCACGGGTGGCGAAGATATGGTTGAGGTGATAGTCGTCACCATCGGCACCCACGCTCAGTCGCTGCCAGCTCTGCCCGCCATCCTGAGTCTGCGCGGCGTATCCGTATGCCCCAACGACGATGCCGTGCTGGGCATTCTCGAACCACACCGAAAGCAATACCGGCTGCTCCTCCAGGAGTTGCTGCAGAGCCCAGGTTTCACCCCCGTCTTCGGTATGCAGCAACACCCCGCCATGGCCAACCGCCCAGCCCTGCCGCTCATCGATAAAGCTCAGGGCAGTGAGCAAGCCGTCCACCGGCACGCTGCTGGCCTGGCGCCAGGTCTCGCCATCATCGGACAACACGACAATGCCATGGTCACCCACGGCGACCAGACGCCGGCCCACCTGGCTCACCGCGACCAGTGGCGCATGCTGTGCGCTCTCCAGGGCGATAGCCGGAGCCTGCGCGTCAGCAGCCCACACATTACCGGTCACAGCCAATGCCAGGGCCACCAGCGGGAACTGCAGAAAACGAATCGCGAACATCATGCATGCTCCTCTATCAGTGCGCGATCAGGGGAGCACGCACCGGCCCCCGCCGCGGAATCAGGATTTCCAGTACCACGGCCAGCGCTGGCAACAGGGTGATGGCCATGATCATGTTGGCCATGAACATGAAGGTGAGCAGCAGGCCCATGTCGGCCTGGAACTTCAGCGCCGAGAATGACCAGGTGGCGACGCCGACGGACAGCGTCAAGGCGGTGAATACCGTAGCCACCCCAACCTCGCGCAAGGCTTGCTGGAACGCGCTGACGATGTGCTGCCCTGCGGCGAGATGCATCTGCAAGCGGTTGTAGATGTAGAAGGCGTAATCCACGCCGATGCCCACGGCAAGCACCATCACCGGCAGGGTGGCCACAGTCAGGCCGATATCCAGCTCCTTCATGAACCAGTAGCCGAGGAAGGTCGCCAGGGTCAGCGGCAGGCAGCAGGCGATCATGGCGCGCCAGTCGCGGTACACCAGAAACACCAGCAGCACGATGGTCAGGTAGACGTAGAGCATCATCGGCAGCTCTGAGGTCTCCACAATCTCATTCGTGGCTGCTTGTACGCCGGCATTGCCGCTGGCCAGACGTACCGTCACCCCCTCCAACTTATGTTCGGCCCGATAATCCTCGACCGCCTGCACTACCTGTTTCAGGGTGCTGGCCTTGTGGTCGGTGAGATAGAGGTTGATCGGCAGCAGTGTGCAGTCTGCGTTGTACAGGCGCAGGGCCTCGGGCACCTGGCGAACCGCTTCGCCTAGCGACAGCTCATCCAGCGGCAGCGCTGCCCACTTGGGGTTGCCTTCGTTGACGCCGGAGGCCGAAAGCTTGGTCAGCGCCGGCAGGGACTGCGCCGAGAGCACACCGGGCACATTGCCAAGATACCAAGTCAGGCGGTCGACATAGGCCATCACATCGTTGCGGTAGCAGCCGCCTGCAGGGGTTTCCACCGCCACGGTGAACAGGTCCAGGCCCAGGGCAAAGTGGTTGACCACACTCTGCACATCCCTGTTGTACTGAGAGTCTGCATGCAGCTCCGGCGCCCCTGGCAGCACATGCCCTACATGGCGCCCCTGGCTCTGCCATACCGCCAACGCCATCAGCGCTAGGCACAGCAACGTGCCGATGGCCGCATTTCGCGGCTCGGCGATACGCCCAAGGCTGACCATGGCGCCATCACGCCTGGCTCGCAGCCTTTCGACACGCGCCACATAGGCCTTGTCGAAGCTGAAATAACTGGCCAGCACCGGCAGCATGATCAGGTTGGTAATGATCTTGTAGGCCACCCCCACCGAAGCGGTAATGGCCAGCTCGCGGATCATCGGGATGGGCACCAGCACCAGGGTGGCGAAACCGACGAAAGCCGTGATCAGTGCCAGCGTGCCGGGGATGAACAGGCCGGTGAAGCTGCGCCGCGAGGCGGTCATGCCATCTACCCCGGTGCAAACTTCCTTGGAGATGAAATTGACCTGCTGTACCCCATGAGACACGCCGATGGCGAACACCAGGAAGGGCACCAGAATCGCCAGAGGATCGAGGCCGAAGCCCAGCAGAGTGACGGTGCCGAACTGCCAGACCACCGAGACCAGCGAGCAGAACAATGGTAGGAAGGTCAGCCGCCAGGAGCGGGTATACCAATAAACCGCCAGCGCGGTGAGTACGAAAGCCAGGCCAAAGAACTCCACCACGCTCTTGGCACCGGCACCGATATCCCCCATCTGCTTGGCGAAACCAATGATCTGCACGTCGTAGTTGGAGTCTGCGTATTTGCTGCGCACCTCGTCTTCCAGACGCTGGCTGAACTCCAGATAGTTCAGGCGCTTGCCGGTTTGCGGATCCGGATCAGCCAACTCCGCTACCACCATGGCACCGGAATGATCGTTGGCGACCAGGCTGCCGACGAAGCCACCGATGATGGTGCGCTCACGAATGCCAGCTATGGCTTGGTCGTCCAAAGTGCCTACCGTGACATCACCACCTACCACGTCCTCGGCCTTCATGCCCTCCTCGGTGATCTGCACCGCACGGGTATTCGGCGTCCACAGCGAGGTCACGCTGCGCCGGTCGATCCCCGGCATGAAGAACAAGGTCTGAGTCAGGTCGTACAGACGGGTCATCGCCTGCTTGTTCCAGATATCGCCCTGCTTGGCATGCAGCACCACGATGACGCGGTTGGCACCGAACAGCACATCGCGGTACTGGTTGAAGGTCTTGATGAAAGCGTGCTGTTGCGGAAGCTGCTTGTCGAAGCCGGCCGACATTTCCAGGCGTGACGCAAAGCCGCCCATGATCAGGGTAATGACGGCCAGCAGGCCAAGAGTCGCCAGACGATGGCGAAAGAAAAAGCGCTCGAGCGCCGACACCAGGAAAACCAACATGGAATGCCTCGATACAACGAGTGTCGCCAACGGCAAGCCGCGCAAGAGCGCGCACGGTTTGCCGCCAGCGAACTTGGGCTGGATTAGAACGAGTAGGAAATATTGCCGCTGAGGAAGTCGCGATCAGCCATCAGGTTGTTGTCGCCACCGCCCCAGTACTGCACCCACTGCAGGCCGCCCTTCCAGCGGTCACGGTAGTTGAACAGCAGAGAGGTGGTCAGCGACTTGCGACCTTCGACAAACGGCATCGCATTCGGCGTGGTGCCGTTGACGTCGTGACTGAAGTCCAGCTGCGGAGTGACGGTAACGCCGCTGTCGAAGAGGTTGGGATAGTTCATCCCGATCTCGGCCACATAGCCCCAGGACGTTTTGTTTGGTACCGAGTAATCGGGCAGGAAGTAAGGCACCTTGCCGCTGGTATCCAGTCCCGGGTAATGGGTTACCACTGCTTCGGCCATGATGAAGCCCTGGGAGGCCCCCAGTGCGCTGGGGATAAAGCCAAGCGGATCGCTGGCCGAGAAGGTGTAGATGGCATTGATGTCCGCCTGCCACTTTTCCTCTTCGACAAAGCCCTTGTTCACTCCGGTATCGAACACGCTGTACTTGTTGTAGCTACCGGTGAGCCCACTACCGAAGGGAACGGTGGGGTCGATACCGACACTGTCATCGGGACGATAGGACAGCTCGCCCGCAACAGCTACCGGGCCCACCATGGTGCTCATGGAGAGACCGAACAGATCCTTGTCTTCGCCGTAGTTGATGAAATAGTTGTCCACCACCAGGTTGTTCGGATTGCTCCGCGCGGTGTAGCCCACGAAAGGTGTCTTGTCGTGGTAGCGCTGGTAGAAGAGGCCAAAGTCGGTGCCGATGCTCTCCGCGGTCCAGCGCAGTGCCACGCCATACTGGCCGCTGTTCTTCGCCTCACGCTCGCCGGCGTAGGGAATCGCCAGACCAAAAGCCACCAGATCGGCATCGCTCAGACCACTGATACCGGGGGCACCGCACTGACCGGTTGGCGTCAGATCGGCGCAAGTGAGTCCGAGCAGCGGGCCATAGATATTGTTCACGTAGTTCGTCGGGTAGTAGATCGGGCGACGCCCCTCTCCCGCTATATCCGCCGAGGAGAAGTAGGTTCCCACCGGATCGAGCGAGTAGGCATTCCACTTGAACTGGTAATACCCCTCCAGGCTCAGCGTCTCGGTCAGCCCGATATTGAAGGAGGCCATCGGTGCCGGGATGAACACCTCCTTCAGCTGGGTTCCAGGCGTGTGGTACTTGGGCAGGCTGAGGGCGTTGATCTGGTTGATGCCGCCGGGCACGAAGATCTCGGCGCCCCAGCTGATTACCTGGTTGCCCACTTTGACCTTGGCGGGCATCTCGCCGATATCAAAGCTTTTCGCTACCCACAGGTCGAGCAGATCGAAGCGCTCGGTGGCATCGCGCTCGGCCTGGTCGTCCAGTTCCGTGGTGCGCACGTTGTCCATCTTGAAGTCTTTGGCCCAAGCCACCCGACCCAGAGCACTCCAGCCATCACCGAAGCGCAGACTTAGTTCATGAGTTCCCTTGAGCACGTGAGAAAACACATCGTGTTTGTCGTAGTTCAGGTTGCCGTCATCGGCATTGCTGTAGTTGATATCGGCGTTCGCATAGCCGTTGCCACGCGACAGGTTGTAGTACCGACCAAGCTCGTTGTTGGTGCCGGGATTGCACCCACCACTGTCACCACCGAGTAAATGACAGTCGGGAGACTGCAAACGGGTGGCGAAACCATATGACAGCGTGGAGTCGAAGCTGCCGGATATCCCTTCCTCACTGCCGAACAGAACGGCGTAGCTCGGCTGAGTCCAGAGCAGGCCAGATGCAAGCGCGATCGACAACGCCAGAGGGTTATGCAGGCACGGCTTTGCCTGCAGCGCAGCCGCGCCGCATGTTTTTTGCTTTTTCATATTGTTGTGCTCCGGACCGGTCAACGCTCGCCGCGACGGCGCAGCTCGTTGGAGTTGAACATCTTGTCGCTCACACGCCCTTGCAGCCCTGCGCCGAGATCGAGCGACAGGCCTTCCTGAGTGAAGCCGTCGGCGATGTAACGGCGGGCGATCAGGTCGTAGCTGACGTACTCGAAGCTTGTGCAGGCCTGGATCTCGGGATCGGCCCACAGGCTGCCCTCCTGCACGCGCCAGAGATTGCCCTTGGCGTCGTACATATCGACATGCAGCAGGCTCCAGCTATCTTCGTCGAAGAAGAACACCCGCTTGGCGAAGGAGTGGCGCTTGTCGGCCTTGACGGTTGCCTCGACCACCCACACGCGGTGCTTCTCGTAGCGCTGCACGTCGCGATTCAGGTAGTCCTGGCCGATCAGTTGCTCATACTTGTTGGACTTGTCGACCAGCTTGTACGAGTTGTACGGCACCAGCATTTCCTTCTTGCCGACCAGCTTGAAGTCGTAACGATCCAGAGCGCCGGTGAACATGTTGATCTGGTCGACGAAGTACAGGTTGTCCGAGCCGGCAATCGGATTGTCGTAGGCGAAGGAAGGAGCCAGACGAACACGACGCTGTCCGGGGAAGTAGATCCACGAGCTCTGCGCCTTATCCAGGAAGGAGTGCACCAGATACATCTCGCCCGCCCGGGAAGAAGGTGACAGTACGTCATAGAGCAGCTTGGCCTCGATTCCGCCGGTATCGCTCGGGTCCCTCACAGCAGCATCGTTATAGGGATAGTACTCATGCGCCCATTGCCGAACCTCGGTCAGCGCGCCCCCCTTCTCACGAAGCAGGATCGAGACCTGCGCACGCCGCCCCTTGGCCATGTAGCGCAGCTTGTAGTTCCACATCACCTCGATGCCACTCTGCGGTACCGGGAATGGCACAGCGGCGCCGACAGCCTGCTCCAGGCGCCAGCCATCGCTGCCAATACGCGCCTGGCCGGCATACGCCTTGGTGCGCTCAGCCACTTCGGAAGGAATCGCACAGCTGCGGTGCGTGGGATAGACATCCAGGCGGTAACCCGGATAGGTCTTGATCAGCGCGACCTGCCCTTCCGGCAAAGAATTCTGGTACTTGGCCACATTGCTCGCGTCGATAGAGTACAGCGGCTTTTCACTGGCATATGGATCTCCTTTCCCTCGCGACCATCCAGCAGGGGCTTGAATCAAGCCGCCACTCCAGGCGGGGATGCTCCCATCGGCATTACCGGCCTTCTCTGCCCCAATCGGGGTTAGCTCACTCCCGAGCTTACTCAGGTCAGGCGAGGTTGCCGCCTGCAAGTGACTGGTACCAAGGAGCGCCAACAGCGCACCACCCAAAAGTGAAAACTGGAGGTTTTTCATGAACTTCTCCTGGAGGGAGCTTTTTTGTGGTTATTGGGAAGCAGTTCGAAGCGACCCAAGGGAGCCGCTGAAGGGAAATCCGCTTTGAGCGGGCCTAGAAAGGCCCGACGCTCTTGACACAGCACTGCGCGTAAAGCGCCCCAAAGCGAATTGACTGACGCTGTGGACGAACACTCTGTTCGCGACCATTCACCGGCCCTCTTGCTGAATTTCTTGTTGTTTTTGAATAGGCGGGCTGGACCGAAAGGAAAAAAGAGGGCTGATCAAAATCTAGCCCTAAGCGTTCCTGCCCACCTGGCTGGAAAACTATCCAAATGCCGCTCAAGGTGGATTGCCCGCGCATGCCAGACTCATTGATATCTGATGCCAATCGGGCCTGAGCACAGGCTTGGAGGTAGGAGCGGAACGATGAGGGAAGAGAGTCCGTACGCGGCCAGCATCTTGATCGGTCAGCAGTCGACTGCCAACACAGCAGGTCAGCGGTAGCGCAGCCGATGGCCCCGATGCCCTATGGATTGATTACCAGCAATGGCCCGCCTCTTGCTTGCCACGCACCTAGGCATAAGCAGCACTCAACTGAGCGATGCATGCCGAGTCATCCAATCGAGAGTAAGATGTGGAAGGCGATTACCCTCAGGGGTAAGTCTTCAGCATAAGAACAATCACCGACCGAGCCGCCCCTGACAGCGGGCACTAGGCCAGGAAAGGGATAGAAGTAAAGGCTGCAGCACAATGAAATCCGGCCGCACAGTGGTTTCCGAAAACTTCTTCCGCAGATTCAAGGAAGTGTTTGCCCCCTATCTATCCATGCTTGACGTCGACTCTCGCGTCTTAGAGCGCGCAGACATAGAGATACCCGTCGAGCAATATCTAGCTCTATGGGAAGCTGCGGGAAAGGTCAATCCCAATGTTGGGCTTGAGCTCGGCATGCAGTCCGAGCCAGACGACATCGGCGCGCTGGGCCATGCTATCCACTGCGCGCCCAGCGTCGAGAAGATGCTACGGACACTCCAGCAGTTCATCGTTGTCTTCGCGCAGGAGTCGGTCGTCCAGATAGAAATCGACTCACGCACGGTCAATGTCGGCTATCAGGTGATTGCCCCCACCATCATCCAGCGCCGGCAGGATGCAGAGTTCGCCATCGCTGCGATCCTGCGCCAACTCAGCCTGGCAACCGAGAACGCCATCAAGCCCATTCGCATTGATTTCGAGCACAGCAAGCCGGCGGACATCACGGCGCACAAGCACACTTTCCAGTGCCCGATTTATTTCAGCCAGCCTACCAACCGCCTGTGCCTGTCCATCGACACCCTGCAATTGACTGTGGCTCGTGGCAATGAGCGCCTGTACAAGGCCCTTGAACCCTATCTGGAAAAGGAGCGGCAGCAGCGATCGGTATCGGATGAGCTACTCCCACAGATCACCCGGATAGTCGCCGCCGAGATGAGCAGCGGGGCCCCCTCCATCGACGAAATCTGCAATCAACTGAACCTGAGCCGGCGTACGCTCCAGCGCCGGCTGAAAGAGCATGGAATCGAATTTTCAACGCTGATTGAAGATGTCCGTCGAGAGCTCGCCCTCTCGTACATCAAGGAATCGAACTACTCCATGACGGAAATCTCTCTGCTGGTGGGCTATTCAGAATCGGCCTCCTTCACCCGCGCCTTCCGACGCTGGACCGGACAATCGCCCCAGCAGTATCGCGCGGCCCACTTGGCATCCTGACCCCTCCCGTCCGCTTGGCACCTGCTGCCGGAAGAACTGGCACTGCCAGACAATCTCTCGCGCTCGCCAAGCTCTAAGCTGACCCTGTCACGGCACCCACAAGGTCATCATCCCCATTGCCATGGGCACTCCTGAGACCCTGCGCGCCATGACTGATGGGTGAGACTACGCTCAGCCACCCAGCCCCAGCCAATCTCTCACCGTAAGGGGATCAGCATGAGCAGCACTGAACAATCGTGGGACGTCATCGTCGTCGGAGCAGGTGTGTCCGGCCTCAGAGCCGCACTCGATCTGAAAAAAGCAGGCCAGCACGTCTTGGTGCTTGAGGCCAGAGACCGTGTGGGTGGGCGCTCGATGCCCGGTACGGTGGCCGGCCAGACAGTCGACTTTGGCGGCCAATGGCTTGGTGCTGAGCACCATCTTTTCCGTGAGCAGGCTCAAAGCCTTGGTGTCGAAATCTACCCTCAGTACACCGAAGGCAATAACCTCGTCAGCCTGGATGACAGCATTCAGTCCTACGGTTCGCAGCTGCCCAAGCTGCCCTGGTCCGCGTTGCTGAGCCTGGGCATCGCCGATCAGGTTCTACAGCACGACCTGCGACAACTCGGACACCGCGCGCCGTGGCAGGCGGAAAACGCCGCCGAACTCGACAGGGAGTCGCTCGAAGCCTGGATCGACAGGAAGGTTCACACCAAGGCCGCCAGAGGCCTGATACAACTGATCGCCAAGGCCATTCTGTGCGCCGAACCCTCTGAAGTGTCCTACCTCTTCTTCCTGGAGGTGCTGCGCCAAGGTCATGGGCTGGAGAAGATGATCGGGGTGCAAGGCGGCGCTCAGCAGGACAAGTTCGTCGACGGCGCCTGGCAAGTACCCAAGCGCATGGCCGACCTGCTCACCGAACAGATACGACTCGATTGCCCGGTGCACGCCATCGAGCAGGACGCACAGGGCGTGCGCGTGCTCTGCAGCCAAGGCGAGTTCCGGGCACGACGGGTCATCATGACAGCGCCACCGGCGCTGGCCTCCCGCATTAGTTATGAACCTGCGCTACCGGCCAAACGGGCCAGCCTGATCCGGCGCATGCCGATGGGCTGCGTGATCAAGATTCATGCGGCGTATCCCACCGCCTTCTGGCGCTCTCGCGGCCTGAGTGGCGCGGTGGTCAGCCCTGACCGAGCACTCAGCATGGTCTTCGATCAAACGCCACCCAGTGGTGAGGTCGGGATCCTCGTCGGCCTGATTGAAGGCGCACATGCCGTTGAGCTCAGCGAGATCGGGCCAGATGCCCGCCGAGCGCACGTCATAGCCGATCTTGTGCACTATTTCGGCGCCGACGCGGCCCAACCACTGGAGTACGTCGACCATGACTGGATCCATGAGACCTGGACAGAGGGCGGCTACGGGGCCCACATGCCGCCGGGAGTCATGACGACCTACGGCGAGGCCATTCGCGAACCGCATGGCCGCATTCACTGGGCAGGGACTGAGACCGCCACGGAGTGGATGGGCTACTTCGAGGGCGCCATGCAGTCCGGCATCCGAGCCGCCAGCGAAGTGCTCGAAGCCGAGCGCCAAACAGCCGCCTAAGCCTCCCCCAATCCTTCTGGGGCGTGTCGGAACGGCCGTCCCTCCCCTCTCCTCGTCCCGTGCCGATCCAACGCGAACGTATTGGCACGATCTGCTGAAAAGACTGGCACTGCCGGACAATTCCAACGCCAGCCGCACCGATACCCTCCCGACATCACCACTGCATCTCTGAGCGCACGCGAGGCGGCGCTTCAGGGGCAACTGCATCTGCCCAGCGTCAGGAGACACATCGCAATGAACACCGCAGCCCAGATTGGCCATGCCTTAACTAGCGAAGCAGAGGCTGTGCGTATATTCACCTTGCAACGGGCCGCGCATCGCGAACATCCCATCCCCAGCCTGGAGATTCGCCGCAAGAATCTCAAGCGTCTGGAAATGATGCTGCTGGAGAACCAGGACGCCATCTGTGCAGCCATCAGCCAGGACTTCGGCAACCGCGCCCACCAAGAAACCAAGTTGCTCGAACTGTTCCTGACGGTCGATGGCATCCGCGACTGCCACAAGCGCTTGTCCAAGTGGATGAAGCCGCAACGCCGCAACGGCTCTATTTGGTTCTTCGGTGCCCGTAACTCGGTGATTCCCCAGCCCAAGGGCGTCGTGGGGGTCGTAGCCCCCTGGAACTACCCACTGTTTCTGGTGATGGGGCCGGTAACAAGCGCACTGGCAGCGGGCAATCGCTGCATGGTGAAAATGGCCGCGAACTCTCGTCATCTCTGTGCACTGCTACAGCGCCTGGTGGCGCAGAATTTCGACGAGCACACCCTGGCCATCGTGCCTGGTATCAGTGGCTCGGTCTTCTCAAGCATTCCCTTCGATCACCTGATCTTTACAGGGTCGGCCGAAACCGGGCGCTGGGTCATGCGGGCCGCGGCCGACAATCTGACACCAGTAACGCTTGAGCTGGGCGGAAAATCCCCGGTGATAGTCGCCGAGGACTTTGACCTAAAGACGGCGGCCGCGCGGATTCTGCAGATGAAGACGGTCAACGCAGGACAGACCTGCGTGGCACCGGACTATCTGTTCGTCCATGAGAGCCAGCTGGAGGCATTCGTAGAGCACTGCCGCGCCATCACCCCCCAGCGCTACCCGTCGCTGCTGACCCAAGACTACACCTCGATCATCGATCAGAGCGCTTATGGGCGGCTGATGGAGTATCTCGACGACGCCGAAAGCAAGGGCGCTCAAATCATCAATCTGCTGCCCGGCAGCATCGGTAACGAAGCCGTCCGCAAGATCGCCCCGGTCCTGGTGCTAGGAGCTACCGATGACATGCGCGTCATGCATGAAGAGATCTTCGGCCCGATTCTGCCGATCAAGACCTATCGCAACCTGGATGAGGCGCTGGACTACATCAAGAACCGGGATCAGCCGTTGGCCCTCTACCTGTTCACCAATCAACGCCAGCTACAGAAACGGGTAGTAGCCCTGACGCAGTCCGGCGGTGTCGGGATCAACGACTGCGGGCTGCATGCCGCCCAGCATGACCTGCCGTTTGGCGGTGTCGGTGCCAGTGGCATGGGCCACTACCACGGCTACGAAGGCTTCCTTGAGTTCTCCAAGCTGCGCCCGATCTTCAAGCAGTTTTCGCGCCCGGCATTTCCGCTCCTGTATCCCCCCTACGGAGCGCTCTTCGACCGGCTGATTAAGCTGATGCTCGGGCGCTAACCCGCGACCTAAGGCTTGTTGCAGGCCCCTGCAGCAAGCCCTGATTACCAGCAACCCTCCAGCACTGTTGCTCCGCAACTTGGCATAGCCACCAACAAAGAGAATGAAAGGCATGACCGCTATCAAAGACTCGCATCTGGAAAACCAGTCCTTCTGGCAACATGACTACGGCCACCACCCGATTCTCCAGCCTCTTTGCTACGTCCACAACAAACGCAAGGAACTGAAGATCGAGGCCTTCCTCAACCTCATTCATGATGTCGTCGGCAACGCCCTCAGCTTCTCGACCAAACTGCATTCCTGCATCAGCCATTTCGAACAGTAGCTGAGCCGCTGGCTTTCTCTCCGAGGTATAGAAAATGTCCGACTCTTGCTCGATCGCGGCTATTTGGTTAGCCGGCGCTTCGTGTGCTGAATCAGCATCTTCATCATCGTCAAGCGGCACCGGCGGTGGCAGGTGACTGCTTTTTTCTGGGGGCGGAAGTGACTTATTGGACAACGCAGGTTTCGCTCTGCCCTCCTCTCTCATGTCCTTCGCGGCCTTACGTATTGCCTTAGGCCCGCGGCTACACAACTCTTGCTGAGCCTCTTTCTCGAGCTTACCCTGTGTCGCCTTCACAGCCTGCTTACAGGCCTGGACTCCATTCCAAGCGAGCCTGCTTGGTAGTCAGATCCACCAGAAGGCGCCGGTTGTGATGCTTTGTGGAACGGCCAGCCGAAATGCCACAGGAGACTGACAACCATGACCTCTGAAGCATTTACTTAAGACGACCCGCCAGTCTTTGCGAGTCATTGGGACGCGTTAAAGGCTCAGGGAGGTTGGCCAAGAGGTCGTTTCACTCATTGGTCTGGCAACCTTTTCGCCCTTTTACGCCACTTAGCTACGTCCTCAAAGATGCGATCAAGCTCATGCATATCTTCCATAGGCGCAATCAGCCCCCTAGGCCCATGGAACCCTGGAGTGGCAAAATTTTGAGTCGTTTTCCCTTCAGGAACCAGCTTGAACGCTCCCGGTATCTGACCGCACATACCTTCATAGATGCTGATTACCAGCGCTAGATCGCTTTGAAGACGCTCAATTGTGGCTTGTAGTACCTCACTTCCTCCAGAACCTTCAAAAGAAACCCCAGAGTCGATGGCGAGTATCTTCTGCTCAAGCCACTGGTTTTTCTTGCGCAGGCTTGCGATCTCAAAATTAAGAGCCTCACTATCCGAAATGCTTAAATTTGTAGTGTCCGGATTTTCCTGCTTAATCTTCAAAAATCTTTCAAGCAGATCTCTATAAGTTTTATTTCGCAAAAGAGTCACGTGGCTCATGGGCTTTTGAGGCACGACCACCACACCATCCTGCGAGGAAGTTTTCCGATTTGACTCAAACTCCGTAACCAATTTTGCCACATCCTTAGCAAAGCTAGTTACGTTAGAAAATTTTGCATTTGACAGAATTTTTATAGCGTCAGTTATGAGCTTAAGTCTTTCGGCTTCATGCTTACGTCTATACTCATCAAAAGTTTGAGACCGTTTCAATTACACATCCCCAGGGGAATTAAAAATTAGACTGGGTTTAACTTCGGGTTCTTCGATGACTAACGCCTTAACGGGATCACTAGCGATCCGGAAAACATCCATAGCGTCTAGCGAGCCGGTAGAAATCATGCTGGCAATCTGAGTAGCGAGCGCCATACCTGGAGTTTTGGGGGTTGGCTTGAAACCTTCCAGCATATTTCCCTCCTTCATGAGCATCACCGCGCGCATATAGGCAAACTGAGAGTCCAACTCTGGACTGGAGGTGTCAGGAAAATTTTGCACATCAACCAAGCGTTTTATCAAATGCTCAGCAGACGTTAATTCCACGCGTTCAAAATGCGAGAGTAACTGCTCCTTCTCCTGCAAGAAAAAGCCTTCTCCCTGCCCATTCCTAGACATCATGTAAAGCTGCTGCTCGATGGCTTCGTAAGCATAGACCTCACGAGTATAGCGATCATGCTCACTTTCAAGGTTATCCATAACCTGTTTATCCTGAGCAGACGGCTTTCGAAGGCGATATTCATTCAGTTTCTTTAAAATACCAGCCATCATTTCCTTGCACTTATCCTTCTCAGCACAAATTGCAGGAAGATGGACAATACCACGTATCGCATATACACACAGTGAGCAGATCCTCTCACCACCAAGCGCCCGAACCACTTCCTGAGGACAGTTATTGTTGAATGGACAGATGTGACACGGATTGTACGCAAGCTCAGTGAAATGCTTACCACGGAGCACTCCTAGTCCATCTTTGTCTTCTTTAACCCCGGTCAAGCTCATGAGACCGTGAGTATGAATCGCTGCCTCGGGATCAGCCGTAATGTCGCTCATGAGCTTGGCGTTCACACGGAGAACCGCCTCAGCCAACTCCGGTGCATGACCGTCATTAAGCTTGTCCATATTCTTGATTAGATAATTTTCAAGCAACTGCTGATGGCTAGGCATACTGTCTGTATCAGAAACTGTGTAGTACCACACCAACGACTCTGTTTGACCGGTCATCATTGAGCCAATGATTGACGCTGGAAGCCAGTTCATCGCTTCAGATACGAAGCCCGCACGAAGTCCATGTGGAGTATGATCACTCCTCACAGAGGATTTACCAATACCACTGAGAAACTTTGAAGAGTAATCATCAAAAGGCAGCTTGTTTTTCCCTTCTTTTAGATAAACAAGATCTGCACCGTCTTTATCTCCAAGTTGAACCTTAATGAAATATTGCAGAATGAGCAGCAGCGTTGGGAAAATATGGAAATTGTACCATAGGGTCTGATTTGATTTGGGCAATCGGAACAACGGCTTGTATCTGCCGAATCGCGCTCCTTCTTTCAACCCGTACCACAAATCTTCCTGATAACTTGGATCGCTACATTGATCGTACCAAGTTCTCTGCCTATCCAGAACCTCGTAAACACGACGAGACACAATTGCCGTCCAGGCTCCGTGGGATTTATCACTGCTGACAAACAGCGGCGCGAGCTGGCTCTGATTGTAGCGATCAAGAACACAGTCATACTTGTCTTTATTAAGCCAAATAAGGTGCGCTTGACGCAGCCCCGTTTCACACATCAATTGCGTGACCCGTATGTGATTTGGAACAATCCGCTCTTGCCAGCTCCCGTCAATTTGATAACTCGAAAAAGAGTAAAATCTAGGCAGGAACTCAAACCTCTGAACTTTTCCCTCATGAAAAAAAATAGGGCAGTAGTTAAGAGCATCTAGATCCACTAAACTATAACTTTGCCCTTCTTTGCCCCAAATCCCTTTCCAGGCAATATTCTCTCGAAGCTCACCTAACGTAGGCTTGTACAGAGCGCCATTAAGAATCCCGAAATTACCCAGATATCCAGCTTTTCCTGCGTCGTTGACGACATCCTGCACCAACATGTCATTTATATGCATTACCAAGTATTCAAGCGAATACAGCATGCTAATAAAAGTTGAGAAATAAGATCTGGGAATTGGCTTCTTAACTGTGCCATACCGCTTCTGAATTTTTGGATAACATGCAGGCGAAAACGTGCTTTTGAATTTATCACATTTAGGTATGATCGAATTATGATCTTCTACATATTGGCACCACTGCTCCAGCATTAGGACGCGGCTATAATGTGTATCCTGTGTCCATTCATATTGTTTTGCGCACAGATCAAGATAGTTAAGAAATGTCATCGGCATTTCTTTACTTGCCTTTAGTACGCGATCAGAGATCGTCGCTTCACGAGTAATAAATAAGGAGCATTGGAAATCATTCATGGACGTCGGATAGTCATCCAGCGATTGATCTCGCCGAAAGTAAAAGCTAGGAAGATAGACAGCAGCATAACTCATAACGAGATTCAGGAGAAATATCGGCTGAGAATCTTTCTGATAGTTCTTTGACTTCAAAAACGACCTGAATAACTCGTTTAATAAGTCAGAAAAATCGTCCACCTTTTTTGGTAGGCGCGAATAAATTGGCGAGTTATCGATTCCATCTTCACGATTGAAAATGAATTTAATCCGACTTGGCTTTAAATGATTTTTGATAAAATCAGTTAAGGATAATGCAGATTCACCAGAAGAATATTCAACGGCGACAGCCATTGATTGATTAATCAGCAATGATTGGTTATTTCTTTTTTTGCGTTCCTGAGGCTCATGCATCCGCGCATGCCTTGCCTTCTTTGTAGAAGCCTGCTCTCTTTCTTCTTTTTTTGCAATTTTGTAGTCTGAAATAATTTTCTCGACCACATCTGCAATCGAAGGTGTGTTTCTAGAGAGAGTCACCAAGAAATCGTTAACATAATGACGCCTGAGTGGTAGATCACCTACACCATTGGCAGCCCCGAATAAAACCTTGATATCAGCCTCATTCATATCTTCAACAGAATAAAATGTTGTGCTCAGCAACAATCGCAGCCAAAAACCTAACCGACCACTACCGTCGTCCTTCAGAGGATTACTGCTGGGCAAAGCAGACTGGGGGCTCATCGAGCGAAGCAGTATTAGCGTCTCTACCCCGGAGTCAAGGCTAAGTGCGTCATATAATTCATTTTGGTGCAGCACACCCATCAATGAGAGTGGCGCAAGGAATTTTTTCCTGGCCCAAAGATCAATGAACGCAAACCTGAAGAAATTAGAGAGGGTTTGAAGGTGTGTAGGTTTCAACTGTGAAAAGCGAGCATCGACATCAGACAATTTGACAGACGTTTTCTTGAAGCCGTACGTGATCAGTTGTTCGACTTGTTTTCTTGTGAACCCTTTTAGATCAATCCCCAATTCAAAAAATTTGCGCAGCTTATTGGGTGATGAAGTTCTACCCGCAAGAACATTTGACTCTGGCAGACTGAAAAATAACTTCCTAACATTAGTCACTGACCTGTTAAACTCAACTCCAACCTGGCTATCATCGACAAACCATACGGCAGCGTTTTTATCGAGATTAATCATAGCCAACCTCCAAACCAATAGACTTCTTCATATTACCCAACTGGTTTTCGAGGTATTTTATTTGCGAATTAGCAACGCTAAATGAATCGTCCCTCAATCTGAGCATATTGATTGAGGAGAGTGTAAACTCCAGCAGCTTGGCATCTTTTCTGGCATAACGCTGCGTTGCTTCAATAGTTTTATGCCCCATGAATTTCTGAACCATTTTAAGGTCTAGCCCGAATTTATTCGGACTAGACGGATTCGGGCAGAAATTCACTAAGTAATAGCCATACATATGCCGTAAAGAATGAAAGCCATAGCTATTCAGCCCAAGCTCTTTTGTCGCCTTATTGAATCGTTCCCAAGTCGCTTGATAGGACGAGGGCATGGCATCACCGTTTTTCAGATTGCGGAACAAAAAACGATGCCTTTTGGGCCTGAGGCGGAGAGACTCTTTTTCCCGTTCCTCCTGAATATATAAATCTAGATTGATCCAAAACATAGATGCAAATGGCTCTATCAAGAATGTATCTTCTGTAATCCGCCCCTTGTGATCAAGCTTTTCAATCTCACTTGTAGACATATACTTTGCGAGAATGTCTTTTCTAGTGTTAGGGTCAACAATTCTAACCTTGCCTTCACTGGGGTTAATATCATCAACCAGCAATGTCAGGGCTTCAGATATCCTGCAACCTGAAGCCGCGATAAAGCTCCACAAGACTTTATCTCGTAAACATTTCGCGCTATCTATGAGCGCTTTGCATTTGTCTATTGGGAAAACAAGGTCGTCACCACCATTGCAATCGGTGTATGCAATAACAGAATTTTTAGCCTTAGCGACCAGCCCCTTTACCTTAATAGACTTGAGCCCGCCCGCAATACAGCCAGCAAGCCAGCTTTTTGACTTTATAGCCTGTTTTATTTTGAGTGGGGCCTTTTGATATCTTTCCATCGAAAGCGGTAAGACTGAAAAACTAGAGTCAGACAGATATCCAGCTTGCTCTAACTGCTGGAGACCGATCCGCAACCTTTCGCTAGCATCAATGAAGTTATTAATCGCGACGAAATGCAGGTCTATGGAGCTAGCGCCAATACCACCTGTCCCAAGAGCTTTGGCCGTCGACGCAGCCAGTGGAGCCTCACTGTCAGCGCCATATGCCAAGTAGCTCTCGTAGGAGTCCAAGGCATCTCTGAGTAGGATCGGTGTCAGGAACCCCTGCTGCGCAATCACTTCGTAGATGTAATTGAGAAAACGGCTGACCGCGTAGCAATAGGCCTTGACCGTTCTGAATTTTTTGCTGATGGCCAGCTGGTACGCCCACTCATCAAAAAACTCGCACATCATTTCGTCATCGGCTAGCAGGCGAAAGGTCGCCTTGCCGTTACGTGTGGTTTCTTTGATGTCAAGGTGGCCAGGGTGTGCTTTCAAGCGGCTCAAAATTCTTCTTCCCGTCATGACAAGATGCAACAAGGGGTGAGTCTTGTACAACAACATGCAACTTAATGCAACAGAATGCAACTTTTCTGTTGCATGTTGTTAGACTCCAAGCCCTTAAGCTCTTGATCGCACCCCTGATACGAAAAAGCCAAAAAAAAGGGCCTAGATTTTCATCTAAGCCCTTGTTTTTTCAGGTGTATGGCGGGAAACGGGGGATTCGAACCCCCGGGACGCGTTAGCGTCCGCCGGTTTTCAAGACCGGAGCATTAAACCACTCTGCCAATTTCCCATTTTTACTACGTTGCTACTTGAGAACCAGTCATAAGATGCAACTGAATGCATCCTAGTATAAGAACTCACGGATAGTTGCCCATCGACGGTTTTCAAGACCGTTGCCTTAAACCACTCGGCCACGCTTCCAGATTCTTGAGTGCGGAGGCTAACGCTCAAACCTCCGCAGCAGTGCGGGCGGCAATCTTACCGGAACGAAACACACTGTCAAACTCTAAGTCTTGGCAGGCAATCCCGCTCTGCTATGATCCGATACATTCGAATTTGAAAGCCTCTTACAACAGGAGCGTCGCCATGCAAGAGCGAGATTATGCACTCAACCATTCTCAGGTTGAGCAACAGGAAGTCAGCAGCGTTCTGCGTAATACCTATGGCCTACTGGCCATCACCCTGGCCTTCAGCGGCCTTGTGGCGTTCATCTCGCAGCGCGCCAACGTTCCTTATCCGAACATCTTTGTCGTACTGATCGGTTTCTACGGCCTGTTCTTCCTCACCGCCAAGCTGCGCAATTCTGCGTGGGGTCTGCTTTCTACCCTCGCGCTGACCGGCTTCATGGGTTACACCCTTGGCCCGATCCTCAACCGCTACCTGGGCATGACCAACGGCGCTGAGGTCATCAGCTCCGCCTTTACCATGACTGCGCTGGTGTTCTTCGGCCTGTCTGCCTACGTGCTGACCACCCGCAAGGACATGAGCTTCCTCAGCGGCTTCATCACGGCAGGCTTCTTCGTTCTGCTGGGCGCCGTGGTTGCCAGCTTCTTCTTCCAGATCAGCGGCCTGCAACTGGCGATCAGCGCTGGCTTCGTGCTGTTCTCCTCGGCCTGCATCCTGTTCCAGACCAGCGCCATCATCCATGGTGGTGAACGCAACTACATCATGGCCACCATCAGCCTGTACGTATCGATCTACAACCTGTTCGTCAGCCTGCTGCAGATCTTCGGCATCATGGGCGGCGACGACTGATAGCTTTCGTCCCCCTTCAAGCCCGCTTCGGCGGGCTTTTTCTTGCGCGGCCATCAGTTGCCTTTGTTTGCCGGGCACCCTGGCCTTATCATTGGCACAGTTTTGCCTCGCCGGAAACGCCATGAAGTTTGCCATTGCCCTGTTCGCTGCTCCTCATCTGCCTGCCTCGCGACGCGCACTGCGTTTTGCCCAGGCGGCGCTGGCGGACGGCCACGAGATCGTTCGCCTGTTCTTCTATCAGGACGGCGTGCATAGCGCCGCTAGCAACGTGGTCAGCCCGCAGGACGAGCTCGATCTGCCCGGCGAGTGGCGCGAGTTCGTCACTGCCAACGGGCTGGACGCGGTGGTGTGTATCGCTGCTGCACTGCGTCGCGGCGTACTCAACGCCGAAGAAGCGCAGCGCTATGCGCGCCCTGCGGCCAATCTGCAGGCCCCGTGGGAGCTTTCCGGCCTTGGCCAATTGCATGAAGCGGCGCAACAGGCCGACCGCCTGATCTGCTTCGGAGGCCACTGAATGAGCAAGTCGCTATTGATCATCAGCCGCCAGGCGCCCTGGAGCGGCCCTGGAGCCCGCGAGGCGCTGGATATCGCCCTGGCTGGCGGCGCCTTCGACCTGCCCATCGGCATGCTGTTTCTCGACGATGGCGTGTTCCAGCTAAGCAAAGCGCAGCAACCTGGTGCACTACAGCAAAAAAACCTTGGCGCGAACCTACAGGCGCTGCCAATGTTCGGCGTAGAAGATCTGTACGCCAGCCAACGCAGCCTGGCCGAGCGCGGCCTGAGCGATGCCGAACTGAATCTGGCGGTAGAGCGACTGGACGACAGTGCGCTGACCGCCCTCCTTGATCGTTATGACCAGGTGATCACCCTCTAATGGCCACCCTGCACATACTTTCCCATTCGCCGTTCGCCGATAGCCGCCTGGCTAGCTGCCTGCGTCTGTTGGGTGCCGCTGATGGTCTGTTGCTCAGCGGCGATGCGGTCTACGCGCTACAGCCCGGCACAGCCAACCTGCAGGCTCTGCAACTGATGCCCGCCAGCGTTGCGCTCTATGCACTGGGCGAAGACCTAAGCGCCCGCGGCCTGCAGGCGCCCGAGCGCGCACAGGTCGTGGACTATCCAGAGTTCGTCGAGCTATGCATCCGCTACGCCAAGGTCAACAGCTGGCTATGAGCACGCTCAACGTCGCCGGACGTGAAATTGCCCTGGACAAGGACGGCTACCTGCTCGACCTGCAGGATTGGTCACACCCCGTAGCCGAGGCGCTGGCCGCAGCTGAAGATTTGCAGCTGAGTGAAGAACACTGGGAAATTCTCGACCTGCTGCGCGCTTTCTACGCCGAATTTCAGCTATCACCGGCCAACCGCCCACTGATCAAGTACGTGGCATTGAAGCTCGGTCCGGAGAAAGGCAACAGCCTGCACCTAAACCGCCTGTTCAAGGGCACGCCCGCCAAACTCGCCGCCAAGCTTGCCGGCCTGCCAAAACCGACCAATTGCCTATGAACCTGATCACCCCCGCCGAACATCCCTTCGCCCAGTTCGTGCGTATTCTCGGCAAGGGCAAGCGCGGCGCACGTGGTCTCACCCGCGAGGAAGCCCGCGAGGCCATGGGCCTGCTGCTCGACGGCAAGGTGGAGGACACTCAGCTCGGCGCTTTTCTGATGCTGCTGCGGCACAAGGAAGAAAGCGCCGAAGAACTGGCCGGCTTCACCGAGGCAATCCGTCAGCGCCTGCCCACGCCCAGCGTTGCAGTGGACCTGGATTGGCCCAGTTATGCCGGCAAGAAACGTCATCTGCCCTGGTATCTGCTGGCGGCCAAGGCGCTGGCCGCCAGCGGCACGCGCATTTTCATGCACGGTGGCGGCGCTCATACCGCAGGGCGGCTGTATACCGAACAACTGCTAAAGCAGCTGGATATAGCCAGCTGCGATAACTGGCAGGCCGTGGAAGAAGCGCTCGACACGCACGGCCTGGCCTACAGCTACCTGGGCAACTGGATGCCGGCGCTACAGCGCATGATCGACCTGCGCAACACCCTTGGTCTGCGTTCGCCGATTCATTCCCTGGCACGGGTAATCAACCCACTGAACGCCCACTGCGGCCTGCAGAGCATTTTTCACCCCGGCTACCAGGCCGTGCATCGTGAAGCCAGCCGGCTACTGGGCGATCATGCCATCGTGATCAAGGGCGAAGGTGGCGAGATCGAGGTCAACCCCGATGTCGCCTGCCATCTGTATGGCACCCGCAATGGCGAGGATTGGGACGAAGAATGGCCCGCGCTGTCGGCACAGCGTCACGTCAAGCCCGAGCGGCTCGACCCGGCCGTGCTGGTCGCGTTCTGGCGCGGTGAACATGATGATGCCTACGGTCGCCTGGCCGTGATCGCGACCATGGCAACCGCGCTACGTGGATTGGGCCTGAGCCGCGATGAGGCCATGCAACAGGCTCGACAACGCTGGGATGCACGCTTTCAATCCAACTGATCGATCAGTTAAGCCAGCTTTTTCCACCTTTCCATCGACCCCACAACGCTAGACTCCAGGTTCATTCAAGACGGAGGCACGTGTTATGGGCTTGTTGATCGATGGCCGCTGGCATGATCAGTGGTATGACACCGGCGACAGCGGCCGCTTCCAACGCGAAAGCGCACAACGGCGCAACTGGGTGACCGCCGATGGCAGTGCCGGCCCGAGTGGCAGCAGCGGTTTCAAGGCGGAGGCCGGGCGCTATCACCTGTATGTTTCACTGGCCTGCCCCTGGGCTCACCGCACCCTGATCCTGCGCAAGCTCAAAGGCCTGGAATCGCTGATCGACGTCTCGGTGGTCAGTTGGCTGATGCGCGAGCAAGGCTGGACCTTCGACCGCATCACAGGCTCCAGCGGCGATCACCTCGATAACCTGAGCTACATGCACCAGCGCTACACCGCCGATGACCAGCATTACACCGGGCGTGTAACCGTGCCTGTATTGTGGGACAAACAAACGGGCGGCATCGTTAGCAATGAATCGGCGGAAATCATCCGCATGCTCAACAGCGCCTTCGATGGCCTGACTGGCAACGCTCTGGACCTGTATCCCGAAGCCCTGCGCGAACGCATCGACTCACTCAATGAGCGCATCTACCCGGCGGTGAACAACGGCGTCTACCGCGCGGGCTTTGCTACCACCCAGGACGCTTACGAAGAAGCCTTCGACGAATTGTTCGTCATGCTCGACGAACTGGAGGCATTGCTGGCTGACACACGCTATCTGGCCGGTGAGTACCTGACCGAAGCCGATATTCGCCTGTTCACCACACTGATTCGCTTCGATGCCGTCTATCACGGGCACTTCAAGTGCAACCTGCGACACATCGAGGACTACCCGAACCTGTCCAACTGGCTACGCGAGCTCTACCAGTGGCCAGGCATCGCCGAGACGGTGGACTTCACCCACATCAAGTCGCACTACTACGCCAGCCACGCCAGCATCAACCCTACGGGCGTGATACCCCAAGGGCCGCGGCAGGACTTCATGCGCGCACATGACCGCCAACGCCTGCCGGGCAAAGGTGTGTTCCAGCGTTAGAAACGCGATGGCTGGTGACTTGAAGCCTCGACAACGAGGCTTCAGTCGCGGGGTTTCAGATGCTGTTCTGAGCGCCTTCGAACCAAGCGAGCTTGTCACGCAGAGTGACCACTTCCCCGACGATCACCAGGGTTGGCGCATGTACTTCATGCGCTGCTACCAACTCCGGCAGGGTCGCCAGAGTGCCGGTAAACACGCGTTGATTCTGCGTCGTGCCTTGCTGCACCAAAGCCGCTGGCGTGGCGCCTGAACGGCCGTGTGCGATCAATTGCGCGCAGATGCCGGGCAGGCCAACCAGCCCCATGTAGAACACCAGGGTTTGTCCCGGCGATACCAGATCCTGCCAGGGCAGATTGCTGCTGCCATCCTTGAGGTGGCCGGTAACGAAACGTACGGACTGCGCATGATCGCGATGAGTCAGCGGAATCCCGGCATAGGCTGCGCATCCTGAAGCTGCGGTAATACCCGGCACCACCTGAAACGGAACGCCTTTGGCAGCCAGTTGCTCGATCTCCTCACCGCCCCGGCCGAAGATGAACGGATCGCCACCCTTCAGGCGCAGCACCCGCTTGCCCTGCTTCGCCAGGTCGATCAATAGCTGATTGATCTGCTCCTGCGGTACGGCATGATCGGCGCGGCGCTTGCCGACGTAGATACGCTCCGCATCACGGCGGCACAAATCGATGATCGCCGGCGCCACCAGACGGTCGTACAGCACCACGTCGGCCTGCTGCATCAGGCGCAGCGCCCGAAAAGTCAGCAGATCGGGGTCGCCGGGGCCGGCGCCGACCAGATACACCTCACCCAGCGCACGTGGCGCAGCACCGGCCAGACGCGCCTCCAGCAGACGCTCGCCCTCTTCCAGTTTGCCGGCAAAAACACTCTCGGCGATCTGTCCCTGGAACACATCTTCCCAGAATACACGGCGCTGCTGTACGTCGGGGAACAGCTGCTTGACCCGCTCACGAAAGCGCTTGCCCAGGTTGGCCAACTGGCCATAGGTGGCCGGAATCCAGGTTTCGATCTTGGCGCGGATCAAGCGCGCCAGTACCGGTGCGTCACCACCGCTGCTGACCGCGACGATCAGCGGCGAGCGGTCGACGATGGCTGGGAAGATCACGCTGCACAGAGCCGGCGCATCCACCACGTTGACGGGGATACCCAACGCCTGGGCCTCGGCAGAGATTCGCGCATTGAGCGGCTCGTCGTCGGTCGCGGCAATCACCAGGCCAACGCCCTGCAGATCATCGCTCTGGTAACCGCGCAGGAAAACACCCTGCTCGCCGGCCATGGCCTGCAGCTCGCGACGGACATCGGGCGCCACAACCCGCAGGCATGCGCCCGCTTCGGCCAGCAGGCGCGCTTTACGCAGCGCCACCTCGCCGCCGCCGACGACCAGCACCGGGCGACCCTGCAGCTTGTGGAACAGCGGAAGAAATTGCATAAAGTCAGCCTCGAATGAGGTGGGAAGGCGAACGACGGGCACGTAGGGTGCGCCATGCGCACCCTACGTCCATCGCCAGGCGCGCCGCTTGTAAACGGGGCAGCCGCACCACCCCGTTTTAGTAGCGGCTCAGCCGATTACTTCAATGCCGCCCATATAGGGTTTCAGAACCTCGGGCACACGAATACTGCCGTCAGCCTGCTGATAATTCTCCAGTACCGCCACCAGGGTGCGACCAACTGCCAGGCCGGAGCCATTGAGGGTGTGCACCAGCTCCGGCTTGCCGGTTTCCGGATTGCGGTAGCGCGCCTGCATGCGACGCGCCTGGAAGTCGCCGCAGTTGGAGCAGGAAGAAATCTCGCGGTACTTGTCCTGGCTCGGCACCCAGACTTCCAGGTCGTAGGTCTTCACCGCGGAGAAGCCCATGTCGCCGGTGCACAGCGCCAGCTTGCGGTACGGCAGATCCAGCAGTTGCAGCACGCGCTCAGCGTTTGCGGTCATGCTTTCCAGAGCCTCGAAGGACTTGGACGGCTCGACGATCTGCACCATCTCGACCTTGTCGAACTGGTGCTGACGGATCATCCCACGGGTGTCTCGGCCGGAGGCGCCCGCCTCACTGCGGAAACATGGGGTATGGGCGACGAACTTCAGTGGCAGCTGTTTGGCATCGAGAATTTCGCCGGCGACGATATTGGTCAGCGACACCTCGGCAGTCGGGATCAGGTACAGGTCGGCCTGGTCTTCGCGACGGATTTTGAACAGGTCTTCCTCGAATTTCGGCAGCTGACCTGTGCCCTGCAGCGCCGGAGCCTGCACCAGGTACGGGGTGTAGGCCTCTTCGTAGCCATGTTCGCCGGTGTGCAGGTTGATCATGAACTGCGCCAGGGCGCGATGCAGGCGCGCGATGGGGCCGCGCAGCAGGGCGAAACGCGCGCCGGACAGCTTGGCAGCGGTCTCGAAGTCCAGCCAGCCGTGCTGCTCGCCCAGGGCCACATGATCCTTGATCTCGAAATCGAAGCTGCGCGGCGTACCCCAGCGCGCGACCTCGACGTTGCCGTCCTCATCCGCGCCAACCGGCACAGACTCGTGCGGCAGGTTGGGAATGTTCAGCAGCAGGTTGTCCAGCTCGTTCTGGATGGCGTCCAGCTCGCGCTTGCCGGCCTCCAGGTCGCTGCCCAACTGATCGACCTCCGCCAGCAGCGGCGCAATATCCTCGCCGCGCGCCTTGGCCTGGCCAATGGACTTGGAACGGCTGTTACGCTCGGCCTGCAGCTGTTCGGTGCGTACCTGCACCGACTTGCGCTGACTCTCCAGGGCCTCGAAGCGGGCGACGTCGAGGACGAAGCCACGGGTGGCGAGGCGCTCGGCGATTTCGGTGAGTTGCGTGCGGACGAGTTTGGAATCGAGCATGTTCGGGTCTCAATACATCGGCGAAAAAAGGTTGCGGCCACCAGCGTGACGCGGGTTGCCGAGTGTAAAGCCTTAGCAGGCTGTTGAAAAACCACCTGCGCTCTTTTCAACAGCCTGCTGCCAGGTCAGGCAGCCAAACGAGCCAGGCTCAAACCTGCCCAGGCCGCCAGCAGACCGCCGATGATGCTGAACGCCAGGTAGCCGAGCGCCTCGACTGCGCGACCACCCTCGATCAGTTTCATGATTTCCAGGCTGAAGGATGAAAAAGTGGTGAAACCGCCCAAAACGCCGGTAATCAACCCCGTGCGCAGCTCCTGTGGAAGATCGGTACGCGTGAGGAACAGCCCCGAAAGCAAGCCGATCAACAGGCAGCCAACGAGGTTGACGGCAAAGGTGCCCAGATAAAAGTGCCTGGGCCAATTGCCCGCGACCCAGCTGGAAGCCAGAAACCGCAGCACCGAGCCAACCGCGCCCCCAGCAGCTACGGCAAGCGCGACGCGGATCATGGTGCTCTCCTCCGCCTTGGGCTCGCAGCGTCCAGGCTGCGCAAATGCAGCAGCTTGTCGCGAATCTTCAGCTCCAAGCCGCGCGGCACAGGGTCGTAGTACTGACGCGGCTGCAAGCTCTCGGGGAAGTAATCCTCGCCCGCCGCATAGGCATCCGGCTCATCGTGCGCGTAACGATATTCGTCACCGTAGCCGAGCTGCTTCATCAGCTTGGTCGGTGCGTTGCGCAGGTGCAGCGGCACCTCCTGCGAACCCTGCTCGGCCGCATCACGCATGGCTGCCTTGAAAGCTGTGTACACCGCGTTGCTCTTCGGCGCACAGGCCAGATAAACGATGGCCTGTGCCACGGCCAGCTCGCCTTCCGGGCTGCCCAGGCGCTCCTGCACGTCCCAGGCATTCAGGCACAGGGTCAGGGCGCGCGGGTCGGCGTTGCCGATATCCTCGCTGGCCATGCGCACCACACGGCGGGCGATGTACAGCGGGTCGCAGCCGCCGTCGAGCATGCGTGCGTACCAGTACAACGCGCCATCCGGGCTGGAGCCGCGTACCGATTTGTGCAGGGCGGAAATCTGATCGTAGAAAGCTTCGCCGCCCTTGTCGAAACGGCGGCGGCTGTCGCCCAGCAGGTTCTGCAGCAGCTCCACCCCAATTTCGCCACCGTCCTCGGCCAGGTCTGCAGCGTTCTCGAGGAAGTTGAGCAAACGACGGCCATCGCCATCGGCGGCAGCCAGCAGAATCTGAAAAGCCTCGTCCGGCAGGCGTAGATGGCGTTCGCCCAGGCCTTTCGGGTCGGTCAGAGCGCGATTGACCAGCTTGCGCATCGCCGCCTCATCGAGGCTCTTGAGCACGTAGACGCGGGCCCGCGAGAGCAGCGCATTGTTCAGCTCGAACGAAGGATTCTCGGTAGTGGCACCGATGAAGATCAGCGTGCCGTCTTCCACGTAGGGCAGAAAGGCGTCCTGCTGGCTCTTGTTGAAGCGGTGCACTTCATCGACGAAGAGGATGGTACGCCGGCCATACTGCGCCGCGTGCTGCTGAGCCACTTCGACGGCCTGGCGAATCTCCTTGACCCCGGACAGCACGGCCGAGATGGTCTCGAAATGAGCATCGGTGACCTTGGCCAGCAGGCGCGCCAGGGTCGTCTTGCCCACCCCGGGCGGCCCCCAGAAGATCATCGAGTGCAAGGCGCCCTGCTCCAGCGCCTCACGCAGCGGTTTGCCCGGCGCCAGCACATGCTCCTGGCCGACGTACTCGTCCAGGCTGGTAGCACGCAAACGCGCAGCCAGGGGCTGCGCGACGGGTTGGCGACTGAACAGATCCACGCCTTACTCCTGGATGACGTCCGCACCTTCCGGAATGTCGAAGGTGAACTGCCCATCATCGACCGGCTCGTTCATCTTCACATTGAGGAACAGGATGTTGGTGCGCTGGCCGATGCTGTCGATCAGTTGCATGTCGTTGAGCACGCGGTTGCGGAACGACAGACGCAGGCTGTCGAACAGGCTGTCCTTGGCCTTGGGCTTGAGAATGAAGTCGACCACGCTGCCGCCTTCCTTGTAGTCGATCTCGAAGTTCTCGCGAATCTGCGAGACATCACCGGACAGCAGCAATGCCGGGGTATGGGTCAGGCGCTGATCGAGTGTCTGAATGGTGACCTGCTCCAGATCCGGGTCGTACAGCCAGACCTTCTCGCCATTGGAGACCAGCAACTGCTCCATGGGTTGATCGGTGTGCCAACGGAACATGCCCGGACGCTTGAGCGCCAGCTGCCCTGCAGTTTCCTGCAGCTGAGTGCCGCTGGCGTCGAGGGTCAGCTGAGAGAAGCGCGCACTGATGGTTTGCGCCTGGCTGAGCAATTCGCTCAAGCGCTTGGTGGCCGCCTCTTCATCAGCCTGGGCGGTCAGCAGGGTAAAGCTCAAAGCAGCCAGCATCAGCAGGCGAATAACACGCATATAAACCCCTTGAGTCCGTATGAGAATGGCGAGGCGACTCGGTACCCCGCATTGCTCGGCAGCACCTGGGCTGCCGTGAATCCTGTAGACCGCGAACTCAGCGGTTTATCCGCGAGACGCAACACTCAGTCACGAGATGAACCGGGCGCGAGCACCTCGCGTGAACCGTTGGTATTCATCGAGCTGACCACGCCAGCCATTTCCATCGCCTCGATCATCCGTGCTGCGCGGTTGTAGCCGATCTTCAGCTTGCGCTGCACGGCGGAAATGGAGGCACGGCGGCTTTCCAGCACGAAGTTGACGGCCTCGTCGTACAGCGGGTCTTCCTCGCTGCCCTCACCGCCTTCACCGCCGCCACCTTCGAAGCTACCGCCACCCTCTTCGGCCCCGGCAAGAATGTCTTCGTTGTAATCCGGCGCGCCACGCAGCTTCCAGGCCTCGACCACGCGATGCACTTCATCGTCGGAGACAAAGGCGCCGTGAACACGAATAGGCAAGCTGGTGCCGGGCGGCATGTAGAGCATGTCACCGTGGCCAAGCAATTGCTCAGCACCGCCCTGGTCGATGATGGTGCGCGAGTCGATCTTGCTCGAGACCTGGAACGCCATGCGGGTCGGGATGTTGGCCTTGATCAGGCCGGTGATCACGTCCACCGAGGGGCGCTGGGTGGCGAGAATCAGGTGAATACCGGCCGCACGCGCCTTCTGCGCAATACGCGCAATCAGCTCTTCGACCTTCTTGCCAACGATCATCATCATGTCAGCAAATTCGTCGACCACCACCACGATGGTCGGCAGCGGCTTGAGCAGCGGTGCTTCATCGTCCAGGTTTTCCCGGCGAAACAGCGGGTCAGTCAGCGGCTCGCCAGCCTCGATGGCATCCTTGACCTTGCGGTTGAAGCCCGCCAGGTTGCGCACGCCCATCTTCGACATCAGCTTGTAGCGACGCTCCATCTCGGCGACGCTCCAGCGCAGGGCGTTGGCCGCCTCCTTCATGTCGGTGACCACCGGGCACAGCAGGTGCGGAATGCCCTCGTAGATCGACAACTCGAGCATTTTCGGGTCGATCATGATCAGTTTGGCGTCTTCCGGGCTGGACTTGAACAGAATCGACAGAATCATCGCATTCACGCCCACCGACTTACCGGAACCGGTGGTGCCAGCCACCAGCAGGTGCGGCATCTTGGCCAGATCGGTGATCACCGGTTTGCCGCCGATGTCGTGCCCCAGTGCAAGGGTGACCGGCGACTTGGCCTCGTCATACTCGGGGGTCGACAGCACTTCGGAGAAACGCACGATCTGGCGGTTCTCGTTGGGAATCTCGATACCGACGGTGGTCTTACCCGGAATGACCTCGACCACACGCACGCTGGTCACGGCCAGCGAGCGCGCCAGATCCTTGGCCAGGTTGGCGATGCGGCTGACCTTAACCCCGGCAGCCGGCTGAATTTCGTAGCGGGTGATCACCGGGCCCGGGTGGATCGAATCCACCGCCACTTCGACGCCGAACTCCTTGAGCTTGATTTCCAGCAGATGGCCGACGCCCTTGAGCGACTCCGGCGAATACTCGACCTTCTTGGCTTCCGCCGGGTCGAGCAGGGAAATCGGCGGCAAGGTGCCTTCCACCGCGCTGTCAACAAACAACGGCGCCTGTTTTTCCTTCTGCACGCGCTTGCTAGGCTCTGGCGCCTTGACCACTGGCGGCGTGGCGATGACCGGCGCAGGGCGCCTCTCGCGCTCGCTCATGTGCTTGCTCAGCGACTCTTCGCGCTCGAGCAGACGCTCCTTGACCCTGGCCTGCTCACGACGATCGGACACCACCGGCGCGGCCACCTCGATAACGCGTTCGTCCAGCTCGCGCAGCTGGATCTTCATCTGCTTGCGTTCGCTGCGGGCGTTCCACCAGCTGGTGATGGCACCATGAATCAGCTCGAGCAGATCGAGGGTGATCTTGCCAGTCAGATCCATCACGCGGAACCAGGACAGGTCGGTGAATACGGTCAAACCGAACAGGAACAGCGCCAGAAAAATCAGCGTACTGCCCTGTACGTTCAGCGCATGCACGGCCAAATCGCCCAGGCTGGCACCCAGCATGCCGCCGCCGGAACCCTGCATGCCGGCCGCGGCGGCAAAATGAATGTCACCCAACGCTGCGCCGGAAAGAATCAGAAAGACCAGACCGATGCTGTGCCAGGAAAACAGCCAGCCATTCCAGTGCCAGGGTTGATTACGGGTGCGAAACACCTGCCAGGTCTTGGCGGCCAGCAACAGGGGGAAGATGTAGGCGAAGTAACCCAGGGCGCCGAACAACGCGCTGGAGAGCCAAGCACCAATACTGCCACCGGCATTGATGATGCGCTCGACCTGCACGCTGTTGTCCCAGGCCGGATCAGCCACGTTATAGGTCAACAGTGCCATCAGCAGGTACAGGCACATCGCGCCCAGGGCGATCAACGCGCCTTCCTTCAGTCGATACTGAAGCTTGTGGCGCCAGTCGGTAATCTGGGTGGTGGAATTCTTCAAAACAGCCATTTCCTGCGCCCTTGGCGCGTCCATCTGGTGGTTGATCACAAGCGACTTATTGTAGGGCCAGCCTGACGCCGAGGCCAATTGCCAAGCTCCCGCACCCACCCTGCTTCGGTGTAGCATAGCCGCCAGCAGCTTCCATGCGGCTCAATTGGAGCACGCATTCTCTTTTGTGACAAAGGCTTATGGGGTTTTTTTATGAGCGAAGTCAAGCATTCCCGCCTGATCATCCTGGGTTCCGGCCCAGCCGGTTATAGCGCTGCCGTGTATGCTGCGCGCGCCAACCTGAAACCCGTCGTGATCACCGGCATCCAGCCTGGCGGTCAGCTCACCACCACCACCGAAGTGGACAACTGGCCGGGCGACGTCGAAGGCCTCACCGGCCCGGCGCTGATGGAGCGCATGCAGAAGCATGCCGAGCGCTTCGACACCGAGATCATTTACGACCACATCCATACCGCTGAGTTGCAGAGCCGTCCCTTCGTGCTCAAGGGTGACAGCGGCACTTACAGCTGCGATGCCCTGATCATTGCCACCGGCGCCAGTGCCCAGTACCTCGGCCTGCCATCGGAAGAGGCGTTTTCCGGCAAGGGCGTTTCGGCCTGCGCCACCTGCGACGGCTTCTTCTACCGCAATCAGGTGGTCGCCGTGATCGGCGGCGGCAATACCGCCGTCGAAGAGGCGCTGTACCTGTCGAACATCGCCAAAGAAGTGCACCTGGTGCACCGCCGCGACAAGCTTCGCTCGGAGAAGATCCTGCAGGACAAACTGTTCGATAAGGTCGAGAACGGCAACATGCGCCTGCACTGGAACCACACCCTGGATGAGGTGCTGGGCGACCAGAGCGGCGTCACTGGCGTACGCCTGAAAAACACCCTCGACGGTAGCACCAAGGAGCTGGCCCTGGCTGGCGTGTTCATCGCCATCGGCCACAAACCCAATACCGAGCTGTTCGTCGGCCAGCTGGACATGCATGACGGCTACCTGAAGATCAAAGGCGGCAGCGAAGGCAATGCCACTGCTACCAGCATCGAGGGCGTATTCGCCGCCGGCGACGTGGCCGACCACGTCTACCGCCAGGCCATTACCTCGGCCGGCGCCGGCTGCATGGCCGCACTGGACGTCGAGAAGTTCCTCGACAGCAACTGATGGACAAGGGCGAGCCGCCCCGCTCGCCCTCCCCCGCCCCAATGGACAAGCGCGCATGCTGACCTGGCTGCAACGTGACTCCCTGCAGTTCCCGCCACTGGCAAAAGCCATGCGCGAACCCAACGGCCTGCTCGCTGCTGGTGGCGACCTGAGCGCCGACCGCCTGATCAGCGCCTATCGGCACGGCTGCTTTCCCTGGTTTCAGGATGGCCAGCCGATTCTCTGGTGGTCACCCGATCCGCGTACCGTTCTGTTCCCCGAGGAGCTGCATGTCTCCCGCAGCCTGGCCAAGCTGCTGCGCCAGCAGCGCTACCGCGTCACCTTCGATCAGGACTTCGCCGCCGTCATACAGGCCTGCGCCGAGCCGCGCACCTACGCCGATGGCACCTGGATTACCCGTAGCATGCAGGAGGCTTACCTGCAGCTGCATGAGCGCGGCATCGCCCACTCGGTGGAAGTCTGGCAGGAGGATCAACTGGTCGGCGGGCTTTACGGCCTGGCGATGGGGCAGCTGTTCTTCGGCGAATCCATGTTCAGCCGCGCCGACAATGCCTCGAAAGTCGGTTTCGCCACACTGGTCGGCAAACTTCGAGACTGGGGCTTTGTACTCATCGACTGCCAGATGCCCACACAGCACCTGCGCAGCTTCGGCGCCAGGGCCATACCGCGCGCCAGCTTCGCCGAATACCTCAAGTGTCACCTCGATCTGCCCACCGGAGCAGATTGGCTCGCCTAGTCGATCTTCGCAGCCTGGCATACACTCTTTATCAGGCTTCCCCGAGACACCGCCATGACCGAGCTGGCCCGCCTGAAGTTCTATGCCACTCAACCCCATCCATGCAGCTATCTGCCGGAAGAACAGGCCACCACCCTGTTTCTCGACCCCAGCCAGCCCATGGATGTGCTGGTTTATGCAGAACTTTCGGAAATGGGCTTTCGCCGCAGCGGCGACCACCTCTACCGACCGCATTGCCAGCAGTGCACCGCCTGCATTCCTGCACGCATTCCTGCTGCGCGCTTCACACCTAACCGCCAGCAGCGGCGCATCCTCAAACGCAATGAAGACATCGTAATTCGCTGCGTGCGCCCGGCATTCACTGAAGAGTATTACGATCTCTACGTGGGCTATATCGAGCAGCGCCATGCCGATGGTGACATGTACCCACCGAGCCGTGACCAGTTCTCGACCTTTCTGATTCGCGACCTGCCGTTCTCACGCTTCTACGAGTTTCGTCTGCAAGGCAGATTGGTCGCCATCGCAGTCACTGACGTTCTGCCAAACGGTCTGTCAGCGGTTTATACCTTCTATGACCCCACCGAAGAACGCCGCAGCCTGGGGCGATTCGCCATCCTCTGGCAAATCGGCGAGGCCGAGCGCCTGGGGCTGGAGGCCGTCTACCTCGGCTACTGGATCAAGAATTGTCGGAAGATGAACTACAAGACCCAGTACCGCCCCATCGAACTATTCGTTAATCAGCGCTGGACACTGCTTACCTAGGGTCTGTTGCCGTTTCGCGCACGGCCGCAACGGAGCCAGTTTTTGCGTGGGGCTAGGCGCGAGACGCGAAGTTTGGTCGCCCAAATGAGCCGTCGAGTAACGACGTACCACGCAAAAACTGGCCGTCCCTTCGGGTTGCGCGGCAAATTGCGCCATGCGTCGTTGCGGGATTTGGCAAGGGAACGACCATTACCTGCATCCCGCGCCTCGCGTGGCGCAATTTGGCGCAGCAACGCGGCTCGCGTCGAAACGGCAACAGACCCTAACCTCTCAGCCACCATCCCAGTCAGTTCGACACTCCAAGCCACTTGGCGCAGCCCACTGTTTTCGGGCACAATGCACGCCGCTTTTGCCTGGCGCCAGTTGCACCGGGCCATTTCCTGGATACCGAGGGCTTTACTGCATGTCGAAAGAAGACAGCTTCGAAATGGAAGGCACTGTCGTCGACACCCTGCCCAACACCATGTTCCGCGTGGAGTTGGAAAACGGGCACGTCGTTACCGCGCACATCTCCGGCAAGATGCGCAAGAACTACATCCGCATTCTCACTGGTGACAAGGTGCGCGTTGAGCTGACGCCTTATGACTTGAGCAAGGGCCGCATTACCTACCGCGCCCGTTAAGCCAAGCACCAAACGAAAACGCCCGGCATATGCCGGGCGTTTTCGTTGACTTACTGAAAGCCACCAGGGCTTTCAGTGCACTTGAGGCCATTCGATCAGGCGACCTCTGCCGCCGTCTCGAACTCGAAGCTGGGCTCGCCACCCTTGATGTCGATGTGCACCACACCGCCATGCTCGGCCAGCTCGCCGAAGAGGATTTCCTCCGCCAGCGGACGCTTGATCTTGTCCTGGATCAGGCGTGCCATCGGTCTGGCCCCCATCATCACATCGTAACCGCGCTCGGCCAGCCAGCTGCGCGCCGCATCGCTGACTTCCAGCGTGACACGCTTGTCTTCGAGCTGCGCCTGCAGCTCGGTGAGGAACTTGTCGACGATGCTCTTGATAGTTTCGTGACTGAGACGACCAAACTGGATGATAGTGTCCAGACGGTTGCGGAACTCCGGCGTGAAGCTCTTCTTGATGACTTCCATGGCATCGGTGGAGTGATCCTGCTGGGTGAAACCGATCGACGCACGCGAAGCGGTTTCCGCACCGGCGTTGGTGGTCATGATCAGGATCACGTTGCGGAAGTCCGCCTTGCGTCCATTGTTGTCAGTCAGCGTGCCGTGGTCCATCACCTGCAACAGCAGGTTGAAGACTTCCGGATGCGCCTTCTCGATCTCATCGAGCAACAGCACGCAGTGCGGCTGCTTGGTGATCGCCTCGGTCAGCAAGCCACCCTGGTCGAAACCAACGTAACCGGGCGGCGCACCGATCAGGCGCGATACGGTGTGACGCTCCATGTACTCGGACATGTCGAAACGCACCAGCTCGATACCCATGGCCTTGGCCAACTGCCGCGCCGCTTCGGTCTTGCCCACGCCCGTGGGGCCGGCGAACAGGAAGGAGCCGACCGGCTTGTCCGGCGCCTTGAGTCCGGCGCGCGACAGCTTGATCGCAGTGGCCAGCGAGTCGATGGCAGCATCCTGGCCGAACACGGTGAGCTTGAGATCACGCTCCAGGTTACGCAGCAGTTCCTTGTCGGAACTGGAGACATGCTTCGGCGGAATCCGCGCGATCTTGGCGACGATATCCTCGACCTGTGCTACCTCAATACGCGCCACGCGCTTGTCTTCCGGCTGCAGGCGCTGGTAGGCGCCGGCCTCGTCGATGACGTCGATGGCCTTGTCCGGCATGTGCCGATCATTGATGTAGCGCGCAGCCAATTCAGCCGCTGCACGCAGAGCTTCGTCACTGTATTCGATGTGGTGATGCTGCTCGAAGCGCGCCTTGAGCCCCTTGAGAATGCCGACGGTGTCCTCTATCGAAGGCTCGACCACGTCGACCTTCTGGAAGCGTCGCGCCAGCGCACGGTCCTTCTCGAAGATGCCGCGGAATTCCTGGAAGGTGGTGGAACCGATGCAGCGAATCTCACCCGAGGACAGCATCGGCTTGAGCAGATTGGAGGCATCCATGACCCCGCCCGACGCCGCGCCAGCACCGATGATGGTGTGAATCTCGTCGATGAAGAGGATCGCATGCGGCCGCTTGCGCAGCTCATTGAGCAGCGCCTTGAAGCGCTTCTCGAAGTCGCCGCGGTACTTGGTGCCGGCCAGCAGCGCACCGAGATCCAGAGAATAGACCACGCTGTCAGCCAGCAGGTCGGGCACCTGCTCGTCAACGATACGCTTGGCCAGGCCTTCGGCGATGGCTGTCTTGCCGACACCGGCCTCGCCTACCAGCAGTGGGTTGTTCTTGCGCCGACGCGCGAGAATCTGCGCAACACGCTCGACTTCATGCTCGCGACCGACCAGTGGATCGATACGTCCCTGACGAGCCAGTTCGTTGAGGTTGCTGGCGTAGGCATCCAGCGGATTGCCGGACGCTGAGGACTCACCGCCCTCCTCATCCTGCATGTCCTGATCATTTTCGTGGTGATCGCCATGCCCAGGCACCTTGGAGATGCCATGGGCGATGTAGTTGACCACATCGATGCGCGCCACGCTCTGCTGCTTGAGCAGGAACACGGCCTGACTTTCCTGCTCGCTGAAGATCGCGACCAGGACGTTGGCGCCGGTCACTTCACGCTTGCCGGAGCTCTGCACATGGAAGACAGCACGCTGCAGAACGCGCTGGAAGCCCAGAGTCGGCTGGGTTTCGCGGTCTTCATCGTGCTGAGGAATCAGTGGCGTGGTGGAGTCGATAAACTCCTGCAGATCGTGGCGCAGCTTGTCGAGGTTGGCCCCACAGGCCCGCAGCACACTGGCGGCTGCCTCGTTATCCAGCAAGGCGAGCAGCAGGTGCTCGACCGTCATGAATTCATGACGCCTGGCACGGGCCTCCTTGAAAGCCAGATTGAGGGTGACTTCGAGCTCTCGATTCAACATAGCTTCACCTCATACCCAATTGGCCGGCGTTAACCGTCCTTCTCTATTTCACAGAGTAGCGGATGCTGGCTCTCTCGCGCGTATTGGTTGACCTGCATTGCCTTGGTCTCCGCAATATCACGGGTGTACACACCACACACCGCACGCCCTTCTGTATGGACGGCCAGCATGATCTTGGTCGCCAACTCCCGGTTCATGCCAAAAAACGTTTCGAGCACTTCGACAACGAAATCCATCGGGGTGTAGTCGTCATTGAATAAGACCACCTTGTACATCGGTGGCGCCTGCAATGCTGGCTTGGATTCCTGAACAGCGATACCAGAGGAGTCATCCTCATGCTCTGCCGGGTGATCCTGATTGAATGTTAGTCGAATCTGGCTACTTGCATGCATGCTGAAATCAGAGGTTCAGGGCCGGGCGAACGGGGATGCTAGAAGGAGTTTGACTGAGTTCTCAGCCATCCGCCGTATAGCCTTGACTAACGGCAAAAGGGTGTTACAACAAATGAGTACCCATACGCGGGTATCAGGGATTCCGCACCTTCGCCCAGCCTGGTCGGTTATCGCGCGGAATCAGGGTGGATGATACTCCAGAGATGGAGTCCTTTGCAGAGGGATATCAGCATGCTCAGCGGTAAGGTCAAGTGGTTCAACAACGCCAAAGGTTATGGATTCATCCTGGCCGATGGCCGAGATGAGGACCTGTTCGCCCACTACTCGGCTATCCAGATGGACGGTTACAAAACGCTCAAGGCCGGCCAACCGGTTCGCTTCGAGATTGTGCAAGGCCCCAAGGGCCTGCATGCCATCAATATCAGCGCGGTTACCGCCAACCAGGGCGCCCCAGCGGCCTTACCCCAGGCGCACACTGTCGCGAGCCCTGTCGAAGCCTGAGCATTCTGGCAAATCGTCACGAAAAGGCCGGTCATTTGACCGGCCTTTTTTTCACACCTGAATCAGCCTACATATGGCTGATCATCGCATCGCCAAATTCGGAGCATGACATCAACTTCGCTCCTTCCATCAGGCGCTCGAAGTCATAGGTGACCGTCTTCGCAGCGATGGCGCCATTGGTGCCCTTGATGATCAGATCGGCAGCCTCGGCCCAACCCATATGACGCAGCATCATTTCGGCAGAAAGGATGATCGAGCCCGGGTTGACCTTGTCCTGGCCAGCGTACTTGGGCGCCGTACCGTGCGTCGCTTCGAACATGGCCACCGAGTCGGACAGGTTGGCACCCGGCGCGATGCCGATACCCCCCACCTCGGCCGCCAGCGCATCGGACAGATAGTCGCCATTGAGGTTTAGGGTAGCGATCACGTCATATTCAGCCGGACGCAGCAGAATCTGTTGCAGCATGGCGTCGGCGATCACGTCCTTGACCACGATATTCTTGCTGGTGCGCGGATTCTTGAACTGCATCCACGGGCCGCCATCGAGCAACTCGGCACCGAATTCCTCACGGGCAATCTCGTAACCCCACTCCTTGAAGGCACCCTCGGTGAACTTCATGATGTTGCCCTTGTGCACCAGGGTCACCGAGCTGCGGTCGTTATCGACTGCGTACTGCAGCGCCTTGCGCACCAGGCGCTTGGTACCCGCTTCGGAGACCGGTTTGATGCCGATACCGCACATATCAGTGAAGCGGATCTTCTTGACGCCCATTTCCTCGGTGAGGAACTTGATGACTTTCTCGGCTTCAGGGCTGCCGGCCTTCCACTCAACGCCGGCATAGATGTCTTCGGAGTTCTCGCGGAAGATCACCATGTCCACGTCACCCGGTTTCTTCACCGGGCTGGGTACGCCCTCGAACCAGCGCACCGGGCGCAGGCAGACATAAAGGTCGAGCTCCTGGCGCAGGGCTACGTTCAATGAACGGATGCCGCCGCCTACGGGCGTGGTCAGCGGGCCTTTGATCGAGACCACGTAATCACGCACGGCCTCGAGGGTTTCTTTCGGCAGCCAGGTGTCCTGATCGTAAACCTGGGTCGCCTTCTCACCGGCATAAACTTCCATCCAGGAGATCTTGCGGGCGCCGCCATAGGCTTTTTCGACGGCAGCGTCGACCACCTTGATCATCACCGGGGAAATATCGACACCAATACCGTCACCCTCGATGAACGGGATGATCGGATTGTCTGGAACATTCAGCGACATATCGGCGTTAACGGTGATTTTGTCACCGCTGGCTGGCACCTGGATCTTTTGGTATCCCATGCTGGACTCCATCTTGTGGTTAGGCAGTGTGCATCTCCGAGAGTAGCGCAAACCGCTCAAGGAGACACATGTGCAAAGGTCTTATGCAACTGGGCATTCTGTGGCGAGGTGTCGCAGTGGTATACTGCTTAGGTGACTAACGAGTCATAAGGGGCGACCTATCTGGAACCAGACAGCAACCTCTTGAACCCGGTAAACGGCCACCACTGTCTGCCGGCTCGAAATGCTCGACACTCTACGGGTGCATCCAACATCACCGCGGCGAGTCCTCGACCCGGCCCCGCCATCATGGGGCTCAAGCGCCTACCCGCGCAGGTCGAGTTTCTATGCGCGCTCAGCAAAGAAGAGAGTTAACCCTAAATGTCCACCCCTTCGAAGATCATCTACACCTTCACCGACGAAGCTCCGGCCCTCGCTACCTATTCGCTTCTGCCAATTGTAGAAGCCTTTGCCGCCTCGGCTAACATCTCCGTTGAAACCCGCGACATCTCTCTTGCTGGACGGATCCTGGCAAGCTTTGCCGACCGCCTGGACGCCGACAAGCGCATCGATGACGACCTGGCCAAACTGGCCGAGCTGACCCTGCAGCCGGACGCCAACATCATCAAACTGCCGAACATCAGCGCCTCCGTACCTCAGCTCAAGGCTGCCATCGCCGAGCTGCAGGCTCAGGGCTATAACATTCCGGACTTCCCGGAAGATCCGCAGAGCGACGAAGACAAAGAAGTTCGCGGCCGCTACGCCAAAATCCTGGGCAGCGCCGTGAACCCGGTTCTGCGCGAAGGCAACTCCGACCGCCGCGCCCCGGCCGCGGTCAAGGCCTATGCACGCAAACACCCGCACAGCATGGGCAAGTGGAGCATGGCCTCGCAGTCCCACGCCGACTACATGCGCGGCGGCGACTTCTTCTCCAGCGAGCAATCGATCACCATGGCCAAGGCCGGTGACGTGCGCATCGAGTTCGTCGGCAAGGACGGCAAGGTCGAGGTCAAGAAACAACTCGCCCTGCAGGAAGGCGAAGTGTTCGACAGCATGTTCATGAGCTGCCGCAAGCTACGTGACTTCTTCGAGAAGACCCTGCAGGACTGCAAGGAAACCGGCGTGATGTGGTCCCTGCACGTCAAGGCGACCATGATGAAGGTCTCCCACCCGATCGTCTTCGGTCACGCCGTCAGCGTTTACTACAAGGACGTGTTCGACAAGTACGGCGAGCTGTTCAAGGAACTGGGCGTCAACCCGAACAACGGCATCAGCAGCGTTTACGACAAGATCAAGGCCCTGCCGGCCTCGCAGCAGGAAGAAATCCTGCATGACATCCACGAGGTTTACGCCCATCGCCCGGAAATGGCCATGGTCGACTCGGTCAAGGGCATCACCAACCTGCACATCCCGAGCGACGTGATCGTCGACGCCTCGATGCCGGCGATGATCCGCAACTCCGGCCAGATGTGGGGCAAGGACGGCAAGCAGAAAGACACCAAGGCCGTCATGCCTGAGAGCACCTACGCGCGCATCTATCAGGAAATGATCAACTTCTGCAAAACCAACGGCGCCTTCGACCCAACCACCATGGGCAGTGTGCCGAACGTCGGCCTGATGGCGCAAAAGGCCGAGGAATACGGCTCCCACGACAAGACCTTCGAAATGACCGCCGACGGCACCATGCGCGTCGTCGCCGCCGACGGCACCGTGCTGATGCAGCACCAGGTCGAAGCCGGCGACATCTGGCGCGCCTGCCAGACCAAGGACGCGCCGATTCGCGACTGGGTCAAGCTGGCCGTTACCCGCGCCCGTCAGTCCAACACCCCGGCGATCTTCTGGCTGGACCCGGAGCGCGCCCACGACCGCGAACTGCAGAAGAAGGTCGAGCTGTACCTCAAGGACCACGACCTGACTGGCCTGGATATCCGCATGATGGGCTACAACGAAGCCATCCGCGTATCCATGGAGCGCATGATCCGCGGCCAGGACACCATCTCGGTAACCGGCAACGTACTGCGTGACTACCTGACCGACCTGTTCCCGATCATGGAGCTGGGCACCTCGGCCAAGATGCTGTCCATCGTTCCGCTGATGGCTGGCGGCGGCATGTACGAAACCGGCGCCGGCGGTTCGGCGCCCAAGCATGTGCAACAGCTGGTCGAAGAAAACTACCTGCGCTGGGATTCCCTGGGCGAGTTCCTGGCCCTGGCCGTGTCGCTGGAAGAAACCGGCATCAAGACCAACAACGCCAAGGCCAAGGTACTGGGCAAGACCCTGGATCAGGCTACCGGCAAGCTGCTGGACAACAACAAGTCCCCGGCGCGCAAGGTCGGCGAGATCGACAACCGCGGCAGCCACTTCTACCTGGCACTGTACTGGGCACAAGCCCTGGCCGAGCAGAATGACGATGCCGAGCTGAAAGCCCATTTCGCCCCGCTGGCCAAGCAACTGACCGAGCAGGAAGCGACCATCGTCGCCGAACTGGCTGCCGTACAAGGCAAGCCGGTCGACATCGGCGGCTACTACCGCTCCAACCCTGAGCTGACCAGCAAGGTGATGCGCCCCAGCGCCACCTTCAATGCCGCTCTGGCTGCACTGAATGCCTGATAAGGCTTGAGTGTCAAAGAACCCCGGCCTTGCGCCGGGGTTCTTTATTTATGGATCTGG
>NZ_JAOCLK010000019.1:0-77355 GCF_029845265.1 Ectopseudomonas oleovorans | reverse complement strand
CCTGTGGTTCCTGATAGCCCTTGGGCTTGTGTCTGCGCAGGTCGGTTGGCGTAGCTATTGGTCGCGCATTTTTTTGCGCAACTCGCTCACCTGCGACTTACGTCACATAACACCTCGGTTTAGACTGCGCCGTTGCTGTGGAACTGACTCATCCATCAGCTTTTGGGTGGATGTGGGGACATGGGATTCGGGCATCCTCCGTTCGTCATTCGCCCAGAGGCTCGCATGACCGCTTCAGTTGATTGTGTGGAAGTCCTGATTGCCGAGGCGGATCCCTGGACGGCCAACCTGTTGCAGCAGCTGGTACTCGACGTGTGTGGCGATGCCCGTGTACTGCAGGTCAGCGATGGTCAGGCAGCTCTGGCGCGTTGCAAGCGGCGCTTGCCCGATCTGGTGATCGCCGATGGCGAGCTGCCGGGGCTCGACGGCCTGGAGCTGCTGCGCCAGTTGCGCCGTCACCCGCGTACACCGGCGCTGCCGTTCGTGCTCATCAGTGGTCGCCTTGATGCCAGCAGCGTGCGCGCCGCGCGGCCGCTGGCGCCCAGTGCCTATCTGGCCAAGCCCTTCAATGCCGAGAGTCTGCGTCAGCGTCTGCGCACATTGTTGCCCGCGCCTGCGGCCGCGGTGGCGGTGCGTCAGCCGCTGTTGCTCAGCGAGCTGCGTGACTATCTCGATACGGTGCGCGAAGAGGGGCAGGGCGCGCCGCTGCTCAGCGATGTACGCAATGCCGTGAGTCAGGGGCTGCAGGCCGGCGAGCAGGACCTAGGCGAGCTGGAGGCGGTGTTCGGCAGCGACCCGCAGATCACCGCGCTGCTGATTGCCGCAGCCAGCACCGCCGCGCAGCATCAGGGTGTGCCTTGTCATACCCTGACCCAGGCGCTGCAGCGCCTGGGTGTGGCGCGCACGCTGAATCTGGTGCTGGGCCTGGCGCTGCAGCGTAATGCTCAGTTGCGTGACCCACGCCTGGCAGAATTGGCTACGCATACCTGGCAGCAGGCGCGACGCAGCGCCGAGCTGGCGCGTTGGCTGGCGCTCGAACTGAAGCTGGACGCCGAGCTCTGTTACACCGCCGGTCTGCTGCACAATCTGGGCGAACTGGCCCTGCTGCGCAGCCTGCAGGACTGGCTGGAAGCGGGTGGTGAGCTGAGCAATGAGCAGATCGACGATGCGATGCTGCGCCGCTCGGCGAGCTTCGGTTCGGCCCTACGTATCCGCTGGCGATTGCCGTTCGGCCTGCGAGAACTGATCGCAGCGCTCTATGGTCTGGGCAGCGGCGTGTTCTCGCGCGAGGCGCTGGTGCTCAACCTCACCGGTCTGTTGCTGGCCCTGCCGAACAACGAGCAGCCAGCCAGCCTGGTCGAAGCGCGCTGCGTGCGCATGTTGCGCTTGGACACGGCGCTGCTCAAGCGCCTGCCGGTGGCGCTCTATCAGGCTTCCTGAGTGTCGTGGCGACGCGCGTCGTCGGCCAGTTGCCGCAAGGGCTGCGGGCGGCCAACGAAGTAGCCTTGGGCGTAGTCGATGCCGAGGCGGCGCAGGCAGTCCAGGCTGGCCTGGGTCTCGACGAATTCGGCGACGGTGAGCAGGCCCAATTGCCCGGCAATCTGTCGCATCGAGCCGACCATGGCCTGGTTGATCGGGTCGTTCTCGATGCCACTGATGAAGCTGCCGTCGATCTTGAGAATATCCAGCGGCAAGTGACGCAGATAAGCGTAGGAGGCGAAGCCGCTGCCAAAGTCATCCAGGGCGACTTTCAGCCCCTTGCTGCGTAGCTCCTCGATCCACTGCGCAGAGACGCCTAGCTCACCCAGAGCGACCATTTCGGTCACTTCGATGCAGAATTTTCCGGGCGGTAGGCCGTGCTGCTGCAGCTCATTCTGCAGCAAACGGTGGAAGTCGGAATCGAGCAGAGAGTTGGCGCTGAGGTTGACGTTGACCTGAGCCAGTTGCGCCAGGTGCCGCGGGTTGGCGGCCAGCCAGGCGCACAGATACTGGACGACCCAGCGGTCGATGGCGCCGAGAAAGTCATAACGCGCCGCTGCATCGAGAAATTGTGCCGGGCTGATCCACTCGCCGCTCTGCGGATCGCGGTAGCGCAGCAGCACTTCGTAGTGCAGGCCGGCGGTGGCACTCTGCAGCGCTTGTACGGGTTGGAAGAACAGCTCGAAATGACCGCGTTCGCAGGCCTCGCGCAGGCGGGTAATCCATTGCAGTTGGCGTTGATGTTCGAGCAGCGCGCCGTCTTCCGGGTTGAACTGGCACACGCGGTTGCGGCCCTGGTGCTTGGCCAGTTGGCTGGCGCTGCTGGCCCAGGTCAGTGCGGTCTCCCAGTCGCGCACGCCAGAGCCAAGGGCGAGCAGGCCGATGCTGGTGTGGAGACGGAAGGGGCGCCCCTGCCAGGTGAAAACGAACTGCTCGACGGCGCGGCGCAACTGCTCGGCCTGGCTCAGCGCAGCTTCGTCATCGACTTCACGAAGGAGAATGGCGAACTCGTCACCGCCGACGCGGGCCAGCTCGGCATGTCGCGGCAACTGGTGCGCGAGCTGGGTTGCCAATTGCCTGAGCAACTGGTCACCGGCGGAATGACCACAGAGGTCGTTGACCTGCTTGAAGCGATCCAGCCCCAGTAACAGCAGGTGGCTGAAGCGCCGTTTGGCTGCGCCGCTGAGCGTTTCCGAGAGCAGTCTTTCCAGCTCGCGGCGGTTGAGCAGGCCGGTCAGGGCGTCGTGGGCGGCGAGCTGTTGCAGGCGTTCTTCCAGTGCGCGGCGCTCGCTGAGGTCGACCACTATGCCTTCGATGAATTCCTGATGCGGACGCAGGTGCAGCGACAGGTAGACCCAGCGTGGCCGCTGTTCGAGGTCGTACAGCTGGCACTCGCAGCTGACTGCGCCAGCCTGCACGTCGAGTTGCAACAGCAGCCAGCGCCACTGGGTTTCGCCCACCAGACTCTGCAGTGACAGCTGGCTGAGATCGTCCGGCAGGGTCTCGCTACCGAGCAGACGCGCCAGGCTCGGGTTGGCGTCCAGCAGTTGGCCGTCGCGATGGCAGCGGAAGATGCCTTCGCCGCTGTGGCGAAACAGCGCCTGGTATTGCTCCAGATTATCGATGGCCTGCGCCTGGCTGCTCAGCAGCACGCGGCGTACGCGTTCCAGCTGCTTGTCGAGCAGGGCGCCGAACAGCAGCATGCTCAGCGCCGGCAGGTAGGCATACAGCGCATAGAAGCCAGCAGGTAGCGGAATCAGCCCGGCGCGGCTCAGCGGCACCAGCAGCATCAGCACCAGCGCAGCACTCCAGCACAGCAGATAGCCCGGTGCATAAGGGCGGCGCTGATAGACGCCGAGGATCATCAGCAGCAACTGATACAGCCCGGTGGCCAGCGTCAGCAGGTTGAGGGTCTGGTAGGCGTGGGGATGGTCGATGAAGACGCCGCCGATGCAGACCAGCAAGGTGGCACCGAACAGGGCATCGCGCAGCCAGCGCAGACGTCCCAGCTGCAGGCCCAGGGCGCTGGCGATGAACAGCGAGCTGAAGATCATCATCCCGGCGGTGGGTAGATTGATCAGCAATTTGGGCAGCAGCGTCCACTGCGGCCAGAGCAGGCCGGCAATGTTGTACAGGCTGGTGTTGTACAGCGCTACGCACAACGAGGTGAGGCTGAGGTAGGCCAGCTGCGCCTCGCGCAGGGTGCTGAACTTGACCAGATAGAACAGTGCCAGCGCCAGCAGGGCGCCGATCAGCAGGCCGCTCTGTAGCCAGCTGTAGGCGATCAGTTGTTGGCCCTGTTCGGCGCCGACCACCTGCAGCGGCAGGTTGATCGCCGAATGACTCTGCACGCGCAGCAGCAGGCTGTGCGGGCCATCGCCCAAGCGCGGCAGGTTGAGCAGAAACTGTGGATAGGGCTCGCCACGTTCGGCGAATGGACGTTTTGCGCCGCTGTACAGCGGGCCGAGCGACTGCTCGCCATCGAACAGCCAGACCTCCAGATCATCGAGGAAGGTCTGGCCGATGATCAGTTGCAGGCGTTCGGCTGGCGGTGTCTGCAATTGCACGGCGATCCACCAGGCGCTGCGTGTATAGCCGATGCGGGCGGTACCCTGAACCTGGCGGCCCTCTTGCGCGATGCGCTGCAGTACCTCGCTGGCGCTCAGCTGGCCGCTGGGGTCTTCCAGCAGCAGGCTGTGCTCGATGCTCACCGGCGTGGCCAGATCGGCAGCGCTGAGCTTGAGCAGCGGCAACGCACTGGTCGCCCAGGCCGGCACGACGCAGGCCAGGCAAAGCAGCAAGATCAGTGAGCGAAGCGGTCGAAGCATCCTGGGCGCCTCATGGCTACTACGAGGGCGCCGAAGTCCGGTGGACGCTGTCAGGTCTGAGGAGCGGTCGCGCGCAGAGCCATTCTAGCCGACTACTGGCGCGATGATTGCGCTGCGAGTCTCATCCGTCTGGATCGCGCGACGAATGACGACTTACAGCACGTCACAAGTTTCTTGCGGTCAACGGTTGCGGTTACGCAGGTGTAACGACACTCTCTTTGCCCGAGTGTGACTTTGCTGAGTCGTGGCAGGCGTCAGAGTCCGCAGAATGGTCTGCCCTGCTGCACGAGCATGAATTGGACTATCGAGCTTTCAAACGCTGTGCCGGCCAAGTGCCGAGCCAGTTCCGCGACGGATGCAATTAACGCATGACCCAGTACGATCTGATTCTGGCCGGGGCCGGCCATGCCCACCTTGGCGTGTTGCGCCGCTGGGCGCTGGTGGAGCGTCCGCCAGGCCGCATTGGTTTGCTCAGCCCTGGCCCGGAAGCCTGGTACGCCGGTATGTTGCCGGGGCTGATCAGCGGCCGTTTCAGCCCGGCAGACTGCCGCGTGGAGCTGCAGCCGCTGTGCCGGGCGGCCAAGGTCGAGCTGATCGAGGGCGAGATCGCGTCGCTCGATGCCGATGCGCGCATCCTGCAGCTCGCAGACGGCCGAAGCCTGCAGAGTGAGTGGCTGTCGCTCAACGTCGGTGCCGGTATGGCCATTCCACCGCAGCAGGGCGAAGGGATGCAGGTGTTGGCCGCCAGGCCCATCGAGCGGATGCTCGAAGGCTGGCAGCAATGGCAGGCCGAGCCACGGCGCATGGCGATTCTCGGTGGCGGGGCTGGTGGTGTGGAGCTGGCCCTGGCGCTGGCCGGCAAGGTACCGGCGCTGGCGCTGTTCTGCGGCGGAACCCTGCTCGACGGGCTGGGGCCGGGGCTGCGGCTGCGCGCACTGGGGCATCTGCGTCAGCGCGGCGTGCAGGTGCGCGAGCATTGCCCGATCGGCCGAATCGAGGATGACTGGCTGCTCAGTGGTGACGAGCCGGTATGGCGCGGGCGGCGCCTGCTACTGGCTAGCGGTGCGCGTCCCTGGCCGTGGCTGACGGCGAGCCAACTGGCCAGCGACGCAGCCGGATTCATCGCCATTCGTCCGACCCTGCAGTGCGAGTCCCATGCGCAAATCTTTGCCGTCGGCGATTGCGCCAGCCTCGACGGCATGCGCCGTAGTGGGCGTTTCGCAGTGCGTCAGGCGCCAGTACTCAGCGCCAATCTGCAGGCCGCGCTGCAGGGGCGCCCGCTGCGCCAGTATCGGGCGCAATGGCAGAGCCTGGCCCTGCTCGCCACCGGCGATGGCGGGGCGCTGCTCGGTTGGCACGACTGGAGCGCCGGCGGGCAGTTGTACGGGCATTGCAAGGACTGGCTGGACCGGCGCTTCGTCAAGCGCCATCGCATGGTGGGGTAGCAGGCCTGAAAACCCGGGCTACGGCTGCACGGATGCAGGAGGCCAGAGCCGAGGTGGTTTTTCAACAGCCTGCTAATGCCACTGAGTTAAGTGTCGATACAGCGAGTGTGTAGGTGCTGCGCCCTGTGCGGATTTTCTGCGAAAGGCAGCTATGGAAGCCTTGTTGAGCCTGATGGGGCACTGCCTAAATTCATGGCAGCTTGCTACCAAAGTTTTATGGTGCTGGCGCGTCCAAGCTGCTCGAATCCCGGTCATCGTGCCCGGCCTGCACACGCTTATTTTTCGTCGGGCCTGTCGTACACGTAGCCTGCTGCCCAGGTTGCGTGGGATATTCAAGGAGAGAACCCGCCGTGACCCCGTCCGTCTACAGCGCCTCGCCGCGCGCCAGAACAAGAACTCTGAGGTCGGTCATGCAAGCTGCCTTTGTCCGTTCACCGATCGCTTTCGTATTGCATGCCGTTGGCCTTGCCGGGCTGATGCTCGTCTACCAGCAGATGCAGTTGCCGCTCTACGTGAGCGTGCCGTCCTATCTGTTGCTGGCGTTATGGCCCTGGCTGGGACCATGGCAGCGTCGCGACGACAGTTCGCCCGCCGCGCAGCAAGTCGCCAGCACTGACTTCGTCGAGCTCAGCCGCGGGCTGTCGCGTCACACCTGCCACAACGCGCTGTCCGCAGCCAAGGTGGCCCATGCGGTCAAGCATCTGGCCGCTCGCCTGCAATCGCAGCTGACGGCGGTGCAGCAGGTCAGCCAGGCTGCTGAGGCCATCACCCACACCGAGCAGGACAGCGCCGCTCGTGCCGAGCAGACCCTGGCCGCGGCCCGCCATGTGCGTGATGCCAGCGCCAACGGTCAGGCCGAACTCAATCAGGCCATCGAACGCATGCAGCAGCTCAGCGCCCAGACCCTGGCCAGTCGCGAGCTGATCGATGGCCTCGGTAGCCGTACCGAACAGATCGAGCAGGTCACCCAGGTGATCCAGTCCATCGCCAGCCAGACCAATCTGCTGGCGCTCAACGCGGCCATCGAGGCTGCCCGCGCCGGCGAGATGGGCCGCGGTTTTGCCGTGGTCGCCGACGAGGTGCGCAACCTTGCCGCGCGTACCGCCAGTGCCACCGAGGAAGTCAGCCAGATGGTCGCCGACATCCGCCAGCAGAGCGCGGCGGTGGTCGCTCATATCCAGCGCCAGAGTGTCGAGCTGGAACAGGCCGCGCAGCAGATCGAGACGGCCGGCAGCCACCTGCACGGCATCGCCGACCAGGCCGAGGAAGTCGAGCAGCAGGTGGCGCAGATCAGCGCCGGCACGGCGGACAACCACCAGCGCCTGGCCAGCCTCTCGGCTGCCGCCCTGCAATTGCAGGACGATGTGCAAGGTAGCGAAGGGCAGACGCGGCAACTGGCAGACGCAGCCGAACAACTGGTGGGCCAGGCCGAGACGGTTAGCGAGCAGCTCGCCGAAGTGGGTCTGGATGATTACCACCAGCGTGCCTATGACCTGGCCCGTGAAGGTGCCGCTGCCATCGCGGCCCAGTTCGAGCAGGACCTGCAGGCCGGTCGCATCGGCCTCGACGATCTGTTCGACCGTCGCTACCAACCAATCGCCGGCACCCAACCGCAGAAGTACCGCACCCGCTTTGACCAGTACGCCGACCAGGTGTTGCCGGCGTTGCAGGAGCCCTTGCTCAAGCGCCATGAAGGGCTGGTGTTCGCCATTTCCACCACCCCGGAAGGCTACGTGCCGACCCATAACGCTGCGTTCAACCACCCGCCCAGCGGCGACCCGGCCGTCGATGCCACCCGCAGCCGCGGTAAGCGCCTGTTCAATGACCGCACCGGCATTCGTTGCGGCAGCCACAGGCAGGCGCTGCTGCTGCAGACCTACATGCGCGATACCGGCGAGCTGATGCATGACCTGTCGGTGCCAATCATGGTGCAGGGCAAGCATTGGGGTGGTTTGCGCCTGGGCTATCGGCCGGAGCCGTAGGATGCGTTGTGCGCACTGCTGTCTGTCGTGTGGGTAATGGTGCGCACGGCGCACCCTACGGGGCGGTTTCGGTTAGTCGGTGGATTGTTTAGTCGGCGTACAACCAAACGTATGAAAAACCCGATTTAACGCACCTCAAGCCCTGTGCGACGCTGCCAAGCCATGATCTCCCTGGCCTGCCAAGTCCATGTTCCGCTGTACCGCGCTCCCGCGCGGCGGCGCTTGTTGGAGCGGTTAAACCCGCTGCTGACGATCATTCTCGCCTTCTGGGCGCTGTGGCATTGCCGCCACGCTCGCCCGCCGGACGCCGTTACCGCCCGCTGAATACCGATGGCTGCGCCATGCCCGCAGCCGCTGCTATCACCTTGTCTGCCTGTGCAACCTGTTCACGAATCGAACGGGCCGTGCGGACACCGAGCGCCCAACTGGCGCAAGCGAGCGCAACATGACGACTTTCGCCACCGTGCAGGAAGCTCAGGACTTCCTGACGAACAATCCCGATATCGAGCTGATCGAGCTATTCATTCTCGACGCCAATGGCGTGCCGCGCGGCAAGCTGCTGCACCGCGAGGAACTGCTGGCGCTGTACCAGAGCGGCCGGCCGCTGCCGAGCACCATGCTCGGCCTGTCCATCCAGGGCGAGGATGTCGAGGACTCCGGCCTGGTCTGGGAGGTGGGCGATATCGATTGCCGCGCCTATCCGCTGCCCGGCAGCCTGGTGCGCCTGCCCTGGCGGCAGATGCCCACCGCCGCCGTGCAGGTGTCAATGCACCCGACCGAAGGCCTGCCGGCCACGCCGGCCGATCCGCGCCAGCTGCTGATCCGCGTGATCGAGCAGCTCGAAGCCGAGGGCTATTACCCGGTGATGGCCTGCGAGCTGGAGTTCTACCTGCTCGACCAGAAACGTGATGCCGAGGGTCGCCCACAGCCAGCGTTGGACGCCGATGGCGGCCGCCCGCGGCAGACCCAGGTCTACGGCCTGCGCGAACTGGAGCAGATCGAACCCTTCCTGCGTGATCTCTACGCCGCCTGCAAGGCGCAGGGCATTCCGGCGCGTACGGCGATTTCCGAGTACGCCCCCGGCCAGGTGGAGATCACCCTGGAGCACGGCCCGGTGCTGGCGGCGATGGATCAGGCGGTACGCTACAAACGCCTGGTCAAGGGCGTGGCGCACCGCCACGGCATGCAGGCCTGCTTCATGGCCAAGCCGTTCGACCATCTGGCCGGCACCGGCATGCATATGCATGTGAGCCTGGCCGACGCGCAGGGCAACAACCTGTTCGCCAGCGAGGATCCGGCAGGTACGCCGCTGCTGCGCGAGTCAGTGGGCGGCATGCTAGCCAGCCTGCTCGACTCGCTGCTGCTGTTCTGCCCCAACGCCAACTCCTACCGACGTTTCCAGGCCAACAGCTATGCGCCGCTGGCGCCAACCTGGGGTGTGGATAACCGTACCGTCAGCCTGCGCGTGCCGGGCGGGCCCGCCAATACCCGGCATGTCGAGCATCGTATCTGTGGCGCCGATGCCAACCCTTATCTGGCGGCGGCGGCGATCCTCGCCGGGATTCACCGTGGCATTCGTGACCACCTCAATCCCGGTGCGCCGATCGAAGGTAACGGTTATGCCCAGGCCACGGAGTACCTGCCGACCCAGTGGTCGGCGGCGATCCAGGCGCTGGAGCAGTCCGAGTGGGCACGCGAAGCTTTCGGCGCGGAATTTCTCAAGGTGTATGTGGCCGTCAAGCGCGCCGAGTATCGCCAGTTCATGGGCGAGGTTGGCGAGCAGGATTGGCGTTGGTATCTGAGCAACGCTTGAGGGCATGAATTGAAAAGCTCGCGGCTAAAGCGGAGTGCCGCCCAGCCGTTCCTACGAAGCGTGCACCCCCTGTAGGAGCGGCTTCAGCCGCGAATTCTCCGGATTTACTGGTGCGTACTGCCTAGGCGGCCCCGCGACACCCAACGGCGGTGCCGCCGCTACAAGGATTCTGCAATGAACACGATCAAGCAACCCGTCAAACCCGCCGCCGAGCGCGCGCCGTCCTACTACTCGGCCTCGCTCAACTTCGAGAGCGACTACCCGACGCTGCAAGGCAGCGTGACCGTGGACGTGGCCATCATCGGCGGCGGTTTCACCGGCATCGCCACGGCGGTGGAGCTGGCCGAGCGCGGCCTCAAGGTCGCCGTGGTGGAAACCAACAAGGTCGGCTGGGGCGCCAGCGGGCGCAACGGCGGCCAGGTCACTGGCAGCCTCTCCGGCGACGAGGCCATGCGCAAGCAGATGCGCAACACCCTCGGCGACGAGGTGGACGACTTCATTTGGCACCTGCGCTGGCGCGGCCACGAAATCATCAAGAACCGCGTGGCCAAGTACGGCATCGACTGCGACCTCAAGCACGGCCATCTGCATACGGCGATGAAAGCCAGCCACATGGACGAGCTCAGGGCGACCTTTGAGGAAGCGCTGCGCCGTGGCATGGGCGACGACGTGACGCTACTCGACGCCGCTGGTGTGCGTGCGCAACTGGGCAGCGAGCTGTACTGCGGCGCGCTGAAGAACACCCGCAACATGCACCTGCACCCGCTCAACCTGTGCCTCGGTGAGGCCAAGGCCGCCGAGAGCCTGGGCGCGCTGATCTTCGAGCATTCCGAGGTGCTGGATATCGTCCACGGCCCGCGCCCGGCGGTGGTCACCACGGGCGGACGGATCGAGGCCAAACAGGTGCTGCTGGCCGGCGATGTCTACCACAAGCTGGAGCGGCGCAAGCTCAAGGGCATGATCTTCCCGGCCATGGGTGGCATCGTCACCACCGCGCCGCTGGGCGCCGAGCTGATCGAGGCGATCAACCCCTTTGATCTCGCGGTATACGACTGCCGCTTTGTGCTCGACTACTACCGCCTCACTGGCGATGGCCGCCTGCTGTTCGGCGGCGGCGCCAACTACTCCGGACGCGACTCACGCGACATCGCCGGCGAGCTGCGCCCGTGCATCGAGCGCACCTTCCCGCAGCTCAAGGGCGTGCAGATCGACTTCCAGTGGAGCTGCGCCATGGGCATCGTGATGAACCGCATCCCGCAACTGGGCAAGCTGTCGAGCAATGTCTGGTACTGCCAGGGCTACTCCGGCCACGGCGTGGCGACCACCCACATCATGGGCGAGATCATGGCCAAGGCGATCACCGGCGACCTGGAGCAGTACGACACCTTCGCCGCCTGCAAACACATCAAGGTGCCGCTGGGTGACCAGCTCGGCAACCCGATGCTGGCGGCGGGCATGTGGTACTACCAGATGCTGGAGAAGCTACGCTGAGTGCCACAAGCCCTCAGCTGTGATGGGTCGTTTTCCTTAGGGCTGGGCGAAAGGTCGTCGAACTGATTGCTCGGGGCCGCGCGCGAGCCCGTTTTCAACGCAGCATCACCAAGCGCAGGCCCTTTTCGTGCACAGCCTAAGGCGCAGCATTGCGACTGCGAGGCGTAGTGGCGTGGGCCGGCCGCTCTTCGCGTTCGCTGATGAACCTCACCGGCTTCGAACCATCGGCATTGAGCTGCAGGATGCGCTTGGGTCGGCCCTGTTCGTCGAAGAACACCTGGCCGAGGCCGGCGCCGTTCCACAGGCGCTCGCCAGCGCGGCTGCGGTCGGGGATCAGCGGGGTGACGCGCATGCGCCGGCGTTTGGTCAGCCAGTTGAGCGGTGACCAGGGCGCGTAGAGCCAGCGGTTGAGGCGGTCGAACCAGTCCAGCAGCTCGGCCGGGAATTCGTTCTTGATGCCGCTGCTGGTGATTTGCCAGATGGTCGGGCTGGCGCGGCGATGGCGGATGTTCACGCGGTAGACGAAGGAGTAGTGCACGTCGCCGGAGAGAATGACGAAGTCCCCCGGCGTACGCGAGTGGCGGAAGATGTTCAGCATCACGCTGGCCGCGCCGCGATGGGCCATCCAGTTTTCCGCATCGACCATCAGCGGGTGGCCGGCATAGGTGAACAGTTTCTGGATACCTTCGATCAGCTTCACGCCGAACATCGGCGCGGGCGAGACGATGATGCAGCTGGGGTGATCGAGCAGTGCCTGCTGGAAGTCGCACAGCGCCTCCCAGTCCATCAGCCCCGAGGGTTTCGACAGATGCCCTTCGCTGCGCCAGCGACGCGTGCGCGTGTCCAGCACCAGCAGCGCGGGCGTGGTCGGCAGCACGTAGTGCCATTGCTCGAAATGCAGCAACTGGTCGATCAGCGCGTCCTGCGCTGCGGCCCGCAGATGCTCGTTCTGCCGCTGCTGCAGCAGGTCAGCAAAGGCCTGCAGCGGCTCATCGAATACATCGGGATTGTTGCCCCAGCCCTGGCACAGCAGGTAGGCAAGCAGGGCGTTGCCGATGATGCGTTTGGAGAACGGATGGCCGTAGGCGGTCTGCTCCCAGCGCGCGGAGAGGTTCCAGTCATCGGTGACGTCGTGGTCGTCGAAGATCATCAGCGTCGGCAGGTGGGCGAACACCCGGGCAGCCTGGCCGAGGCTCTGGCGGAAGGCATCGATGCGCTCGCGCTCACGGGCATAACGCTGCTGCTGCTCTGCGCTCAGCGGCGGCGGCTGTTCGCTGATCAGCGTCCAGGGCACTGGCGACCAGACCAGCAGGTACATGGCGATCATCTCGGCGAAGGTCACCAGATGGTTGTCGGCGCTGCTGCTGGTGAAGACGGGTTTTTCCACACCGCCGAAGAACCTGTCGCGCAGGGTCTGGTTGCTCTTCACCGCCGGCAGCAGGTCGGCGCGCTGGTAATAACCCACCGGGTTGGCGTAGAGCGCCTGGCTGTCTTCGACCACGGCGCCTTGGAGAAACTCGTCGAACAGGCCGAGGCGGGCGATCAATTGGTGGATGGCGCAGAGCAGCGGCCCGGCGACGTCATCGACGTAGACCTGATCGCCACTCATCAGTAGCAGCGCCGGGCGTTGCCTGGCGTCGTGAGGCTCGGCCAGCAGGCGGTCGGCGCAGAGCAGGCCATCAGTCGCGGCGTGGTGCGGTTTGCGGCAGGAACCATGGAGCAGGTGATCGACCCGCGCGCGCAGGACGAAATCAGCGTGCTCAACGCCGTCGTAGAGCAGGTGCGGCGCCCAGTCGCGCATGCCTTTCGCACCTGCGCTGTCGATGATCTGCAGGTCGTAGGCGATGCGTTGGTCTTGTGGCAGTGCCTGTTCGAGCGGCAGGTCGATCAGGTGCAGCACGGCGTGCCGGCCCAGCGGCAGTTGCTGGCAGTGTTCGTCCAGCGCATGCGTCTGCTGCGCCTGGCCCTCGGGTTGCAGCCACAGTTGCAGGCTCAGTTCGCGGCTGGCCACCAGCCACAGCACCAGGCGGCCGGGCTCCAGGCGGCGCAGCAGCGGGCCGGCGAGCACATCGGGCAGCGGAGCGGGGGCATTGTCTGGCATCGATACGGTTCTTTTGGCGAAAAACACGACAGGGCTTGGACAGTGGCAGGAGGCCAGCGGTTCAGGTGGCCAGGCGGCGCAGGTGCGCGAAGTCGAGAATCTCGATCTCGCCATAGGTGAGTTGCACCACGCCCTGCGCCTGCAGTTCCTTAAGAATCTGGTTGGTGGTCTGGCGTGACAGCGAGAGCATCAGCGCCAGCTGCTCCTGGGCCAGGTGCAGCACGCGGCGCGGCTCGCTCTCGCCGTAGTTCTCGGCGATCAACAGCAGACGCCGAGCCAGGCGGGGTGCGGCCGGTAGCAGGCTCATGTCTTCCAGGGCGATAAAGGCCAGACGCAGCTTGTGGCTCATTAGCAGGGCGAAGTCGCGCCAGTGCTGCGGCTCGCGTTCGAGCAGGGCGAGCAGTCCGGCCTGCGGCAACAGCAGCAGGGTGCTGGCGCTGTCGGCGAAGGCATCGTGGGTGCGCGGCAGGCCATCGAACAGGGAAATCTCGCCGAACCAGTAGGGCGGCTCGACCAGTGTCAGCAGCGCTTCCTTGCCGGTTTCGCTGACCGCACCGACGCGCATCGCGCCTTCGACCACCGCATACAGCCCGCTGGGTTTGTCGCCACGGCGAAACAGCCGCTGGCCGGCATCCAGACGCTGCACCTGGGCCATGTCCAGCAAGGTATGACGCAGCGCCTGGGGCAGCGCAGCGAACCAGTGACCCTGGCTCAGTTGGCCAAGGTAGTGACGCGGATCGGGCATTACGACTCCTGTAGGGTGTGGCCGCAGCGGCCATTGTCGGCTAGCCGACAGTACGACGGCGTTGGGCGAGGCGATCATGCTCAGGCCCGTTTCACACCTGAGGACGATAACAATGAAAACCCTCGTCGATCACCTGGCGCAGTATGCCGCCTACCACCGCGACCGGCGCAATATCGCCAGCCATTTCATCGGCATCCCGATGATCGTGCTGGCCGTCGCCGTGCTGCTGTCGCGGCCAGGTTTCCATCTCGCTGGCCTGTGGCTGGCGCCTGCCACGCTGGTGGCGCTGGCGTCGGCATGGTTCTATCTGCGTCTGGATACCCGCTTCGGCCTGCTCATGGCCGTACTGCTGGGGCTGTGCCTGTGGGCCGGTGCCAGCCTGGCGGTCGCTTCCACTGCCCTGTGGTTGACGGCAGGCATTGGTCTGTTCGTGGTCGGCTGGGTCATCCAGTTCGTTGGCCATTACTACGAAGGGCGCAAGCCGGCGTTCGTCGATGACGTCATGGGGCTGGTCGTTGGTCCGCTGTTCGTGGCCGCTGAATTGGCTTTCCTGCTCGGCCTGCGCAAGGAAGTCGAACATGCCGTGGTGGAGATCGCCGGCCCGACCTGCATCCGCGAGAAGAAGGCGCTGGCCTGAGCCGGTCAGTTAAACGTAGATACGGAGCGCATGTAGGAGCCAGCTTGCTGGCGATCCGGCGGCGTGATGATCATCATCCCTGCTGACGAAAAGCATCGCCAGCAAGCCGGCTCCTACGATTGCTCTGCACGGTCGCGGGGCTAGAACATTTCCATCCACTGCGCCGTCATCGAGCGTGCGTGACGATCCACGGTAATGGGCGCAAAGGGGCGGCCGGAGACGCTCTGCAGGGTGTTGCTCTGGCTGTTCATGTCGGCCAGCGCCGCACGCAGGTAACTCCAGCGTGTCTGTAGCTTGCTCACCTGTGGGTCGGATTGGTCCTTGAGTGCCTGCAGTTCACTGTCGATGGCCGGCAGCAGCAGGCGTTCGTCCTGGCCGAGGTAGGTGTCGGGCTGCTCGCGGGCGATCTCGAAGGTGCCCAGGTAGGAGCGGCTGAGGTATTGCACGCTGAGGTATTCGATCTTCGCCGCCAGCTCGCTCTGGCCTTCGGCGCCCGGTAGTGCGCGAGCCGTGCTGAGGAAGTCGCGCAGGGCGCGGCTGAGGTCTTCGGGAAAGCGCCAGGGTACGTTCTCGTCACTGGGGCCATAGGAAACACCGTTGCGCAATTGGGTAACGAGGGCCTGATGGGCGCTGGTGAGTTCGGCGCTGCCCTGTGGCAGGCTCTGCATGGCGCCGGCCAGAGCGGCCAGGTCGGCTTCCAGGCGCTGCTGATGGGTCTTCTGGAACCCTTCGCCACGTAACAGCATGAGGCTGCTGGTGGCGCGGCTGGCGTGTATCTGAATTTGTTCCTGCGGGCTGACGGCCTCGGCGAAGGCCATTGGCGAGAGCCCGACGAAGAGTCCGAGCGACCAGAAAAAAGCATGGCGCAACAGTGCTTTACAACGCATCCGGGGTGCTCCTTGTTATTGTTTTGAGCAGGTATGCAGTGGGCAGCGTCAATGACGCAGCGCCAAGACTACTGCGTGACGCGCTGCAGAGCATGACCCGAAAGAGTGATTTCGTCGGAAATCGCTACCGTTCATGGGCTTTTCGTCAGTTTGTGCGGGCGCTCGATGCTGTTGGTATCAGCGCTGGGTGGTGCTGCAAAGGGCAGATGCGCTGAGGCGGGGGCGGCGTGCACAGGCGAGCGATGCGGCTGCCAGCCAGCCGCTGGCAGCCACACGTGAGGGGCGCCCGGAGCGTGTTCGGCTCCGGGCCGCGAGCGATCAGCCGGCCGGATTGCTCACCGGCTTGCCACCCTTGGGCTTGAAATACAGGGTGGTACCGCGGACGAGGTTGTCCAGGCTGACGTGATCCTTGGCCACCTCGGCCTCGATCAGCTCGTCCTGGCCCTCGACCTTCAGCGTAATGCGGGTGATGGCGCCGAGCGGGCGGATGTCGCGCACCTCGCCGGCCTTGTGCTCCGGGCTCGGCTCGCTGGCCAGGTCGACCTCGTGCGGGCGGAACAGCACGTGATGATCGTTGCCCACATACAGGCGATTGGCATCACCGAGGAAGTGGTAGACGAAATCGCTGGCCGGATTCTCGTAAACCTCGGCCGGCGTGCCGATCTGCTCGATCACGCCCTTGTTCATCACCACGATGCGGTCGGCCACTTCCATGGCTTCTTCCTGGTCGTGGGTGACGAATACGCTGGTCAGGTGCACGTCCTCGTGCAGGCGCGCCAGCCAGCGGCGCAGCTCCTTGCGCACCTTGGCATCCAGCGCGCCGAAGGGTTCGTCGAGCAGCAGTACGCGTGGCTCCACGGCCAGGGCGCGGGCCAGGGCGATACGCTGGCGCTGACCGCCGGAGAGCTGCTCCGGGTAGCGATCGCCGAGCCAGTCGAGCTGCACCAGGTTGAGCAACTCGTGCACCTTCTGCTGGATCACCTCTTCGCTCGGGCGCTCGCGCTTGGGCTTCATGCGCAGGCCAAAGGCGACGTTGTCGAACACCGTCATATGGCGGAACAGCGCGTAGTGCTGGAACACGAAGCCGACGTTGCGATCACGCACGTCATGGTTGGAGACGTCTTCGCCGTGGAACTCGATGGTGCCGCTGTCCGGGGTTTCCAGGCCGGCGATGATGCGCAGCAGGGTGGTCTTGCCGCAGCCGGACGGGCCGAGCAGGGCGACCAGCTCGCCGCTCTGGATATTCAGGTTGATCTCGTTCAGCGCCTTGAACGCATTGAAGTTCTTGCTGACGTTACGGATTTCGATACTCATGTTTATTCCTCACCCGCACTGGCTTTGCGGCGGTTGATACGGGATTCGCTCCACTGCTTGAGCAGCAGGATGAACAGCGCCAGAAGCAGCAGCAGGCTGGCAACGCTGAAGGCGGCGACGTGATTGTATTCGTTGTAGAGAATCTCGACATGCAGCGGCAGCGTATTGGTGTAGCCGCGGATGTGCCCGGAGACCACCGACACCGCGCCGAACTCGCCCATCGCCCGTGCGGTACAAAGCACCACGCCGTAGATCAGGCCCCATTTGATGTTGGGCAGGGTGACGTGCCAGAACATCTGCCAGCCGTTGGCACCGAGCAGGCGCGCGGCCTCTTCTTCCTGCGTGCCCTGTTCTTGCATCAGCGGGATCAGCTCGCGGGCGACGAAGGGCACGGTGACGAAGATGGTCGCCAGGACGATGCCGGGCAGGGCGAAGATGATCTGGATGTCGTGCTCGCGCAACCAGGGGCCGAAGAAGCCCTGGGCACCGAACAGCAGCACGTAGATCAGACCGGCGATCACCGGCGACACCGAGAACGGCAGGTCGATCAGGGTCACCAGAATGCTCTTGCCGCGAAACTCGTACTTGCTCACGCACCAGGCGGCGGCCACGCCGAACACCAGGTTGAGCGGCACGGCGATGCCCACGGCGAGCAGGGTCAGTTTCAGGGCGCTGATGGCGTCGGGTTCGAGGATCGAAGCGACGAACACGCCGACGCCCTGTTTGAGCGCCTCGGTCGCCACCACGAACAAGGGCAGCAGCAGGAAGAAGGCGAACACCAGCCAGGCCGAAATGATCAGCAGGCGGTGGCCCAGGGCGTTACCGCGGCGCGCGGCATTGTTGGCGGCGCTGGCCGTCAGGGTTGCAGATGACATGCCTGGCTCCTTAAGAACGGCTGATGCGGCGCTGCAGCAGGTTGATCAGCAGCAGCAAGATGAACGACACCACCAGCATCAGCACGCCGATGGCGGTGGCGCCGGCGTAGTTGTACTGGTCCAGCTGCACCATGATCAGCAGCGGCAGGATCTCGGTCTTCATCGGCATGTTGCCGGCGATGAAGATCACCGAGCCGTACTCGCCAACGCCGCGGGCGAAGGCCAGGGCGAAGCCGGTCAGCCAGGCCGGCAGCAGCGCCGGCAGCAGCACGTGGCGCGCCACCTGCAGCGGCTTGGCACCGAGGCAGGCGGCGGCTTCCTCGACCTCGCGCGGGATGTCGGCCAGCACCGGCTGCAGGGTGCGCACGACGAAGGGCAGGGTGACGAAGGTCAGCGCCAGGGTGATGCCCAGCGGGCTGTAGGCGATCTTGAAGCCCAGGGACGTGGCGAACTGGCCGATCAGACCGTTGGGCGCATAAAGCACGGTCAGGGCGATTCCGGCAACGGCTGTGGGCAGGGCGAAGGGCAAGTCGATCATCGCTTCGATGATCTTGCGACCGGGGAAGGTGTAGCGCACCAGCACCCAGGCCAGCAGGGTACCGATCACGCCGTTGATGATGGCCGCGAGAAAGGCGGTGCCGAAGCTCAGCTTCAGGGCGGCCAGCACGCGCGGTGAGGAAATGATGGCCCAGAACTGATCCCAGGTGAGCTGGGCCGCGTGGACGAACATGGCACCCAGGGGAATCAGCACCAACAGGCTGAGGTACACCAGGGTGTAACCCAGCGTCAGCCCGAAGCCGGGTATGACGGGGGAAGTGCGGCGAGACATGCAAGCTCCTTGGTAAGGCGGGTGGAACCCGCCACTGGCTGCGACGATCTGGTGGGCCGTGCACTGGTGCGCACGGCCTAGGCGGCCCCGCGACACCCTACGGGCTAGTGGGCCTGGTAGATCTGGTCGAACACGCCGCCATCGTTGAAGAACTTCGGCTGCGCGCTCTTCCAGCCGTCGAAGTCAGCGTCGATGGTTACCAGCTTGAGCTGCGGGAACTGCTGGGCGAACTCGGCCGCCACCGCCTGATTGCGTGGGCGGTAGAAGTGCTTGGCGGCGATACGCTGGCCTTCCTCGCTGTACAGGTAGTTAAGGTAGGCCTCGGCGACTTTGCGGGTGCCTTTCTTGTCGACGTTCTGATCGACCACGCTCACCGGCGGTTCGGCGAGAATCGACAGCGAAGGCGCGACGATCTCGAAGTTCTCTCCGCCTTCTTCCTTGAGCGCCAGGAAGGCCTCGTTCTCCCAGGCCAGCAGCACGTCACCGATGCCGTTGTTGACGAAGGTGATGGTCGAGCCGCGGGCGCCGGTATCGAGCACCGGGACGTTCTTGTAGAGCTTCTCGGTGAAGGCCTTGGCCTCGGCTTCGCTGCCGTACTTCTGCTCGGCATAGGCCCAGGCAGCGAGGAAGTTCCAGCGTGCACCACCGGAGGTTTTCGGGTTGGGGGTAATCACTTCCACGCCCGGCTTGACCAGGTCATCCCAGTCTTTCAGACCTTTCGGGTTGCCCTTGCGTACCAGAAACACGATGGTCGAGGTGTAGGGGGTGCTGGCGTCCGGCAGACGCTCCTGCCAGTTCTGCGGGATCAGCTTGCCGAGCTTGTACAGCTCATCGATATCGCCGGCCAGGGCCAGGGTCACCACGTCGGCGCGCAGGCCGTCGATCACCGCACGGGCCTGTTTACCCGAGCCACCGTGGGATTGCTGGATGGTCACCGCTTCGTTGCCCTGGGCCTGCCAGTGCTTGTTGAAGGCGGCGTTGAATTCGCTGTACAGCTCACGGGTCGGGTCGTAGGACACGTTGAGCAGGGTTTGCGCGGCGGCCACCGGGCCGGCGACCCCTGTAATAACTAGTGCGCTGGCCAGCGCGGCCAGGGCAAAACGGCGAATGGACATGGTGCAGCTCCTAACTGTGAAGTTCTTGTGTTGGCGTATTGGCGGTCAGGCGGGGCGATTTTTCTCGAGCCCTCTGGTGGTCCAGTCGGGCCGCATCATGTGTCAGTTGTTCTTGGTGCTCGGTTGTTGCAGGCGGATCTTTTCCTTGCGCTCGATCTGCACGACCTGGCCGTTGTGCACGGTGATTTCCACCGAGCCAAACTTCAGGCCGTGCAGGGCGGTCTGGATCTCGCGCAGGATGCTGGCTTCATCCTGGCCTTCGAGGTTTCTCAGCGTCGCGGTCATTTCCAGGCTCCTTGTGAATAGGTCGCCAAGGCGGCGGTATGGAGTACCGATGCTGGCGTGGAGCGGATAGTAGAGAGATGGAAATATTCTTAAAAGTATTGTTTAAGAACATTTATATTCCTTTTAGAAATATAAAAGTGGTCGCCGGAAGCGCATTTATGGAATAAGCAAATAAATTCTTATTCTTTTTGTAATCAGTTCATGCTGCCTAGACTGACGCCATTCGATTCAGGGGGCGCCGTTGTGGCCAGCGAAGCAATCCGTTATCTGATCCTGCCGGGCTGGCAGGGCTCGTCCGCAGAACACTGGCAAAGCCATTGGCAGCGCAGCCTGCCCAACAGCGCGCGGGTCGAGCAGCAGGACTGGCTCAACCCGCAACGCGCGGATTGGGTGGCCGCGCTGAACCAGGCGATTGCCGACGATCCACGCCCGCTTATCCTCATCGCCCACAGCCTGGGTTGCGTGACGGTGGCGCACTGGGCGGCGCAGGCGCCGCTCGAACTGCTGCGCCGTGTACGTGGCGCACTGCTGGTGGCGCCGGCCGATGTCGAGCGGCTGGGCTGCCCTGAACCGCTGCGCAATTTCGCACCGATGCCGCGCGATCTGCTGCCCTTTCCCAGCCTGCTGGTGGGTTCCGACAACGACGCAGCGGCCAGCGCCCTGCGCGCGATGGAGCTGGCGCGGGCCTGGGGTAGCGAGGCGGCGATTCTGAGTGGTGCCGGGCATATCAACGTGAAGTCCGGGCACCGCCACTGGGAGCAGGGCTTCGGCTATCTGTATCGCCTGCAGAGCCGCATTGAGCAGCAGGCGCGGCTGCGCGCCTGATTTTGCACAACTAGGTAGGAGCCAGCTTGCTGGCGATGCTTTTCGTCAGCGGACGCCGGATCGCCGGCAAGCCGGCTCCTACGGTTATGCCATTGCGCTTTCTTCCAGGGTGTCACTCGTGCCGAACACGTCATCTCCACTGACCTTCACCGACGCCGACAAAAGTCCACTGAGCATCCGCGCCAAGGCGCTGGTATTCGTCGATGCGCGTTCGCGCCAGTTGCGCGAGCGTGCCGAAGCCTTGGCGGGCAATGGCCAGCCGTTGCTGATCCTCGGTGAAACCGGCACCGGCAAGGAATTGCTGGCGCGCTATATCCATCGCCACAGTGAGCGCGGCGGCCTGTTCGTGGCAGTGAGCTGCGCGGCGCTCAGCCCACAATGGGGCGAGGCCGAGCTGTTCGGCCATGTTGCAGGCGCCCATGTCGGCGCCGCCAGCAGCCGCGCCGGATGGTTCGGTTCGGCCAATGGCGGCACGCTCTACCTGGATGAGATCGCCGACCTCTCGCGGCCTCTGCAGAGCAAGCTGCTGGCCGCGCTGGAAACCCGCGAGGTGTATCGCGTCGGCGCCAGTCAGGCGCTGCCGGTGGATGTGCGTCTGCTGGCGGCGAGCAGCATCGACCTGGCCCGCGCCGTGGCGGCCGGCACTTTCGACGAGCGCCTGTATGCCTATCTGTACGATGGCCAGTTGCTGTTCCCGGCGCTGCGTCAGCGCGTCGGCGATATTCTGCCGCTGGCCGAATACTTCCTCGGTATCCATGCATCGCGCCTGGGCCTGGGCATTCCGTCGATCAGCCCGGCGGCGCAGGTCGTGCTGGAGGCGCACCACTGGCCGGGCAATACCCGCGAGTTGGAGAACGTCATCCACTTCGCCCTGCTGCTGGCCGGTAACGCCGAAATCGGGCCGGAACATCTGGAGTTGCCCGGGGGCGTTTGATCGCCCCGGATTGCATCCGGACTACGAACCTGCGGCATCTGCGTGTGCTCGGTGCGCGCGGCGCACCCTAGGGCGCGAGCAGCGACACTGACTTGATCTGCGCCCAGAGCGCCTGGCCGACATGAATGCCCAACTGATCGAATGAATAGCGGGTGATGCGTGCCAGCAGGCGCTGCTCACCCAGGCGCAGGGTCAGCAGCATCTGCGCGTCCAGCGCCTGGCAACTGTCCACCTGCACCGGCAGCCGATTGAGCAGGCTGCTGCCCTCAGCGTGCTGCAGGCTGAGGCTGACGTCACGTGCCTTGATCTTCACCCGTACCCGGTGCCCGTCAGGCAGTGCTGTATGGGGTAGGCGCAGCTGGGCTTCGCTGCCGGGCAGGCGCAGATGCAGCAAGTGGTAGGCGGCATCATGGCAGCAGACCTCACCCTCGATCACCGCTTCGGCATCGTCCTCGCTGGCGAAGGGCAGGTCGGGCCGCAGCAGGATGTTCTTGAGCGGGCCGCTGGCACGTACCTGGCCTTCGTCGAGCAGCACCAGGTGATCGGCCAGGCGCGCCACTTCGTCCGGCGCATGGCTGACGTAGAGCACGGGGATGTCCAGCTCCTCGTGCAGGCGCTGCAGATAGGGCAGCACCTCCTGCTTGCGCTTGAGATCGAGCGAGGCCAGCGGCTCGTCCATCAGCAGCAGGCGCGGGCTGGTCACCAGTGCACGGGCGATGCCGACGCGCTGGCGTTCGCCGCCGGACAGCGCCGAGGGCATGCGCTCGAGCAGATGACCGATACCCAGAAGTTCCAATGCCTGATCCAGCGCCACCCTGCGCTGCGCGGCCGGGATGCGTTTCTGCCCGTATTCCAGATTGCCGCGCACGCTCAGGTGCGGGAACAGGTTGGCGTCCTGGAACACGTAGCCGATGGCGCGCTTGTGCGCCGGCAGAAAAAAACCACACGCACTGTCCTGCCAGCGCTCGCCAGCCACCTGCAGATAGCCCTGCTGCGGGCGATCCAGCCCGGCGAAGCAGCGCAGGCAACTGGTCTTGCCCGAGCCGGAATGGCCGAACAGCGCAGTGACGCCGCGCCCGGGCAGGTCGAGGTCGACATCCAGGGTAAAGCCCGCATGCCTGACTAGAAAACGCGCATGAATGCGCCCATCGTCAGCGACGACCGCTGCCGGGCGCTTGCCGAAACCGAACATCACAGCGCCCTCATCTTATGGCTGCGCCCGCTGTACAGCGTGAGCAGAACGATGAAGGAGAACGCCAGCATGCCGCCGGCCAGCCAGTGCGCCTGGGCGTATTCCATGGCTTCGACATGGTTGTAGATCTGTACTGACACCACCTGGGTCTTGCCAGGGATATTGCCGCCGATCATCAGCACCACGCCGAACTCGCCGATGGTATGGGCGAAGCTGAGAATCGCGGCAGTGATGAAGCCGGGCCGCGCCAGCGGCAGCACCACGCTGAAGAAGCTGTCCCAGGGGCTGGCGCGCAGGGTCGCCGCCGCTTCCAGCGGAGCACGGCCAATGGCCTCGAAGGCGTTCTGCAGCGGCTGCACGACGAAAGGCAACGAATAGAAGATCGAACCGATCACCAGGCCGGTGAAGGTAAAGGTGAAGGTACCCAGGCCCAGGCTCTGCGTCAGCTGACCGAAGAAACCATTGGGCCCCATGCTCACTAGCAAGTAGAAACCGATCACCGTCGGCGGCAGCACCAGCGGCAGCGCCACCACCGCGCCGACCGGGCGCTTGAGCCAGGAGTCGGTGCGCGCCAGCCACAGGGCAATCGGCGTGCCGATAATCAGCAGCAGCACGGTGGTCAGCGAGGCCAGCTCCAGGGTCAGGAGGATGGCGTCGAGGTCATTCTTCGACAGCGGCATGGGCGGGTTCCGGCACCTGGCGTCTGGACAAACGTAGCCCGGATGAAATCCGGGGCCTGTTCAGGCAACTGGCCCCGGATTTCATCCGGCTACGGGGATTAGAGTTTATAGCCGAACGACTCGATCACCCTGACGGCTTCCGGGCCTTTCAGATACTCAACCAGTGCCGCCGCTGCCGGGTTGTTCGCGCCCTGCTTGAGCATCACCGCGTCCTGCTTGATCGGGTCGTACATGGTGTCCGGGACGATCCAGGCCGAGCCGCTACTGACCTGGCCGTCCTTATACACCTGCGATAGCGCGACGAAACCCAGCTCGGCATTACCGGTGGAGACGAACTGATGCGCCTGGGTGATGTTCTGGCCCTCGACCAGCTTGGCTTTCACCGCCTCGCTCAGGCCCAGCTTGTCCAGCACCTGCATCGCGGCCAGCCCATAGGGCGCGGCCTTGGGGTTGGCGATCGACAGGTGCCTGAACTGGCCGGCCTTCAGCGCCGCGTCCGTGCCGTCGAGGTAGCTGGCATCGGCTGACCACAGCACCAGGCTGCCGATGGCATAGGTGAAGCGCGAGCCGGGCACGCTCGCGCCCTCGCGCTCCAGCCTGGCCGGCGTTAAGTCGTCGGCGCTGAGGAATACATCGAAGGGCGCGCCGTTATTGATTTGCGCATAGAACTGCCCGGTGGCGCCGAATGAGGCGACCAGCTTGTGCCCGGTGGCTTTCTCGAACGCGGGCGCGATGGCCTGCATCGGTGCGGTGAAGTTGGCGGCTACGGCGACCTTGACCTCATCGGCCGCCACGCCGCCGGTGAACAGCAGGGCGAGGCCGAGCAGGCTGCGTTGCACTGTCTTGATCATGGGAATGTTGCGTACCTGAATCTCGTTGCTCCGGTCTGTGGGGCCGTTGATGAATCACGCAGCCATACTACTTCGTTATATTTTTTTGTATATAGCGACAGGCACGATGCACGCCGGTGACTGGCCAAGCCATCATAGCAGGGCTCAGGCCGGGAGTAGATGGCGTTGTGCGTGCTGCATCAGGCCAAAACCTGACTTGCAAGTCAATGCGACAGAGATCAGCTGCGCCGCCAGACACTGGCCAGCCAGGGCTGCTGATCGCGAGGCAGGCCAGTGGGGCGGTAGTAATGTTCCAGCTCGACGAAACCGGCCGCGGTGAGACGCGCGCGCCAGCGTTCCAGATCGTGATAACTGCCGTAGCGCGGGCCGTTCCAGCCTTCCTGATTCTCGCCACGTGGGTTGGAGCTGAACAGCACGCCGCCGGCCTTGAGTGCCGCATGCAGCTCGCCGAGCACGCGCGGCAGCTCCTGATCGGGCACGTGGAACAGGCTGGCGTTGGCGAAGATGCCGTCGAAATGCCCGGCCGGCAGCTCCAGTTCGAGGAAGCTCTGCTGCCACACCTCGCAGGCGCTGTCGGCACGCGCCATGGCGACGAACTCGGCGCAGCCATCCAGGCCGATGGCTTCGTGGCCGAGGCCGCTGAAGGTGCGTAGGTCGCGCCCCGGCCCGCAGCCGAAATCGAGGATGCGCCAGGGCTTCTCGCCCTCGATATGCCGCAGCAGCGCAGCGATGTTCTGGCTCACGTCATGGTCGCGCGTGCCTTCGCGAAAGTCCTCGGCGCTGCTTTGGTAGTGGGCCAGGGTGAGAGCGCTGATCTGCGCGAGTTCATCGGGGCTGAGCGGCATGGCGGTGTTCCGGCAAAAAGGGCGATTACTCTAATACCTATCGGGCACGGCTACCAAAAACGCTTTTCGTAGGAGCTGCGGCCCGGGGCGAAGCTGTCCGTCCAGCACGGCCCTCGTTCGCGGCGGGGCGCCACTCCTACACCTGCCTCGCGCCACCTCCTGCAGCCATGCAGTCTCAATTGCGGCAGTGCGGTGGCCTGCTTCAAGCGTGTGTCCATCGTCGTCACGCAATGGCGCAACCTGCGCAACAGCCTGTTCGCCGGTTTGCCCAGAGCTGGCGCTTTACCGTAGATTGGCCGGCCCGCCTCGACCGGAGCCGACCGGTCATGCCCCGAGGTTTGCACCGTGTCCGCTGCTGTTCCCGCTTCCGTCTATCGCCTGCCCGGTTTCCTGGCGTTTCTCATCGCTCGCATCGTCGTGGTCTTCGCCGTACAGATCCAGGCCGTTGTGGTGGCCTGGCAGGTCTATGACCTGACCCGCGACCCGCTGTCGCTGGCCTATGTTGGCCTGGCCCAGTTCATCCCCATGCTGGTGCTGCTGATGCCGGCCGGCGACCTGATCGACCGCTACGACCGCAAGCTGATCCTGATGCTCAGCTGGCTGGTCGAGGGGGTGTGCGCGGCAGCGCTGCTGTGGCTGTCGCTGAGCGAGGCGGCGGTCAGTTGGTACTACGCGGTGCTGGTGCTCTACGGCTGTGGCCGCGCCTTCACCGGGCCGGCGTTGTCCAGTCTGCTGCCGCAGATCGTGCCGCGTGAGCGCCTGGCGGCGGCCATTGCCGCCAACAGCATGATCATGCGCGGCGCGACCATTTCCGGCCCGGTGATCGGTGGTGGCCTGTATGCCATCGGCGGTGGCGGGCTGACCTACTCGGTGTGCCTGGCCTGCTTCCTCGCCGGCTGCGTGCTGCTGCTGCGGGTGCCGGTGCGCTATGCCGAGAAAATGCAGGCACTGGAAGCCACTGCCTGGGCGCGCTTCACCGCCGGCATCCACTTTATCCGCACGCGCCCGATCATCCTCGGCACCATCTCGCTGGACCTGTTCGCGGTGCTGCTCGGCGGCGTGATCGCACTGCTGCCCATCTATGCCCAGGAAGTGCTGGAAGTTGGCCCGACCGGCCTCGGCCTGCTGCGCAGCGCCATGGCCATCGGCGAGGTATCGGTGGGGCTGTACCTGAGCATGAAACCCTTCAACCGCAATGTCGGCCTGGTGATGTTCGGCGCGGTGGCGTTATTCGGCGTGGCCAATCTGGTGTTCGCCTTGTCCAGTCTGTTCTGGCTGTCGTTCGCCGCGCTGGTGGTGGCCGGTGGTGCGGACATGGTGAGCATGTACATCCGCTCATCCCTGGTGCAGTTCTCCACCCCGGACGCCATGCGTGGTCGGGTCAATGCGGTGAACATGCTGTTCATCGGCTCTTCCAACGAACTCGGCGAATTCCGCGCCGGCACCAGCGCCGCCTGGTTCGGCGTGGTGCCGGCTGCGCTGATCGGCTGCGCCTGCACCCTGACCGTCACCGGCGGCTGGATGCTCGGCTTCAAGAGCCTGCGCCAGGTGAATCGCTTCGAGGATGCTTCGCCGGCGAAGGTGGGCTAGCGTCTTCGTTTCAAGGCGTAGCCCGGATGAAATCCGGGGGCTTTGTTTGTTCGAGGTATTTGGGTATGACGGGCATGAATCCGATAGTTTCATTCGAATAAAAGCGCTTTTCGTGCAGAGGGTAGCGGTCGCCTGGATTAACTGGTTGACCGATATTTCTGGTTTCGCCCCCTCGGGCGAGTCACTTTTGTCTTGGCAAAAGTAACCAAAACCGCCCGCCCCGCCATCCGGCCCCGGCTTCGCCGGGGTTCGTTCGCTCCATCATCGTTCCAGAGGCACGCGGCGAAGGGCCATCCTTGGCCCATCGCCGCTCTCGCGGCATCCATGCCGCTCAACCTCTTCCACGACGATTCCGCTCACCCTCCTGAAGGGGCTATTCGCGCGTCTGATATATCGGGGTTCTTATCGTAGGGTGCGCTGTGCGCACCGTGCTTTTAATGCTCTGTAGGTCGCAAGGACAGTAAATAAATCTGTCCCCTTTTCACTTGAAACCCATCACCGCAATTGCTCTGGGTATTGCTTTGCTCTAACCAGCCTAGTTGCTGTTCCGACACGTGGCACGGTGGACAAGCTCCGCGTTGTCCACCCTATGCGGCGGGTATTTCTGCGTAGGTTTTCATCCACTGTGGTGCGAGGTTGTCCGGGCTACTTGCTATTCCATCCAACGCGAGGCTGTCCACGCTTCGCGGGCAAAATGCCCTCTCGGTTGTTTTCTTGCGCCAGAGTCGGCAGTTCATACCTTGCCAAACCCACCCACAAATTCTGTTAACAGCGCTGTGGATAACCTTTGCAAAAGCCCTCTGCGCCTAGGGCCTGTTGCCGTTTTACATGGGCAACCATAGGAAGGCGCAGGCCATGGCCACCACGCTCTCGTAATTTCTCTTGAGCTTGTCGAATCGAGAGGCCACCGCCCGGTAGTGCTTCAGCCGGGCGAAAGCGTTTTCCACCAGGTGGCGATTGCGGTACAGACCTCTGTCCAGATTCGCGTTGCCTTTCACAGAGTTACGCTTCCTCGGGATCACGGCCTTGGCCCCTTGTCGCTCAACTTGCTCTCGGATTCTCTCGCTGTCATAGCCCTTATCCGCAACGATGGTTTCTGCCGCTGGGAGCTTGGAAATCAATGCGGGTGCCTGAGTGCAGTCATTGATTTGGCCTCCCGTGATTTCAAACTCGATGGGCAAGCCATGGGCGTCCACCGCCAGATGAATCTTGCTGGTATTGCCGGCTCGGCTTTTCCCTATAGCTTCATCGTTTGCGCTGGCAGCACCTGCGCTGTGCTGGTGAGCCTTGGCATAGCTGCCATCAATGAACACCCACTCCATGTCGGGCTCCTCCACCAGCATCTTGAAGACCTTGAACCATTTGCCGGCAGCAGACCATGCGTTGAAGCGTTTGTAGACCTTATTCCAGTTACCAAACTCCTTGGGCAGGTCTCTCCAGGGACATCCCGTGCGCATGCGGCACAGCATGCCCTCCACGGTCATTCGTAGATCACGCTTGTTGTAGATGGCCTTGTGCAGGAGAATTTCCCGCAGCTTCGACCAATGCTCGTCGTTGAGTAGTAATCGGGGCATTGCAAGCTCGTATCGATGTCGGGTCAGAGCTTCAACGATACGAGCTTGCTCTTATAAATCAATTGGTTAGCGCGAAACGGCAACAGGCCCTAGCATTCAAGCGGGTCTCGGCAGGCCGCTCAGTTTTTGCCCAATGACGCTTTGCTGGCGTTATCGCCGGGCGGAATATCGCTTCTAATCAATCACTTGGCTCATGTTTTCAACAGTAGGGCAAGGTGGGGGCGTGTTGCCGGGTGTCGTGCACAGAATCTGGGGAAAGTGCTGTGGATAAGATGCGGGAAAACTCGGCCGGGCCAGGTAGGGCAAGGGCTGCGTGGGGTTGGTGATTTTTCGTGCGCTGTCGCACGACGGTCACGTTATACGGCTATAGTACCCGGTCGATTTTGTCCACCGATGGAGCCCTTCGATGTCCGAGTCCCCTGAGCGTCCCGCCCCGGTCAGTCTGCTGCAGGCCTTCTGGTTCTGGTTGAAGCTGGGGCTGATCAGTTTCGGTGGGCCGGCCGGGCAAATTTCGATCATGCATCAGGAGTTGGTGGAGAAGCGCCGCTGGTTGTCCGAGCGGCGTTTTCTGCATGCGCTGAACTACTGCATGTTGCTGCCCGGGCCGGAGGCGCAGCAGTTGGCTACCTATATCGGCTGGCTGATGCACCGCACCTGGGGCGGGGTGATCGCCGGGGCGCTGTTCGTGCTGCCGTCGCTGTTGATCCTGATCGTGCTGTCCTGGGTCTATCTGGTGTTCGGCGATGTGCCGCTGGTGGCGGGGATCTTCTATGGCATCAAGCCGGCGGTGACGGCCATCGTGGTGCAGGCGGCCTGGCGCATCGGCGGGCGGGTGTTGAAGAACGTCTGGCTGTGGGCCATTGCAGCAGCGGCTTTCGTCGCCATTTTTGCGTTGCAGTTGCCGTTCCCGCTGATCGTGCTCGGTGCGGCGCTGGTGGGGTATATCGGTGGGCGGCTGGCGCCGCAGCACTTCGCGCTTGGTGCCGGGCATGGCAAGGCGGGCGGGGCGCATGCGCCGGCGCTGATCGATGACGAGACGCGCCTGGCGCATACGCATTTTCGCTCCAGCCGCCTGGCGCTGATCCTGCTGGTCGGCGCGCTGCTCTGGCTGCTGCCGATGGGCCTGCTGACCCTGGCGTTCGGCTGGCAGGGCACGCTGACGCAGATGGGCTGGTTCTTCACCAAGGCAGCGCTGCTTACGTTCGGCGGTGCCTATGCGGTGCTGCCTTACGTGTACCAGGGCGCCATCGACCACTTCGGCTGGCTGACGCCCCGGCAGATGATCGATGGCCTGGCCCTCGGCGAGACCACGCCGGGGCCGTTGATCATGGTGGTGGCCTTCGTTGCCTTCGTCGGCGCCTACGGCCAGCCGGTGTTCGGGGGCGATGCGGCCTTCGTCAGCGGTGCGCTGGCGGCGGTGCTGGTCACCTGGTTCACCTTCCTGCCGTCGTTCCTGTTCATCCTCGCCGGCGGGCCGTTGGTTGAGTCGACCCATGGTCAGTTGAAGTTCACCGCGCCGCTGACCGGCATCACCGCTGCGGTGGTCGGGGTGATCCTCAACCTGGCGCTGTTCTTCGGGTATCACGTGCTCTGGCCGGAGGGCTTTGCCGGGGCGTTCGACTGGGTGTCGGCGCTGATCACCCTCGGTGCGGGCGTGGCGTTGCTGGGTTTCAAGCGAGGGGTGATCGAGACCATTGCCGGGTGCGCTGTCGTTGGGCTGGTGGCGCATCTGTTTTGAGTTGAGTGGTGGGGGTATGCGGTGCATTGCGTGGCGGCGCTGTTGCGCGTCGCCACCCACCCACCAGGCTGGCGGGCTGTGATGGCCGGGCGCGCTGTTTGGCAGGCGCCATGTGCGGGCTTTAGGAGGGTGTGGCGAGTAAATCGAAATATTCTTTAGTTATAAATAAATCGTTATTTATTCCTCTTTAATTTCGTTCCTGAGCATAGTGAGCACCACGCAAGCGACTGCCAAGGAGCACGATCATGACCATCCGCCTGGGCGATATCGCCCCCGACTTCGAACAGGATTCCAGCAAAGGCCGCATTCGTTTCCACGAGTGGCTGGGCGATAGCTGGGGCATCCTTTTCTCCCATACGGCCGATTTCACCCCGGTGTGCACCACCGAACTGGGCTTTACCACCAAGCTCAAGGATGAATTTGCCAAGCGCGGCGTCAAGGCCATCGCCCTGTCCGTCGACCCGGTGGATTCGCACATCAAGTGGATCGACGACATCAACGAGACGCAGAACACTGCGGTCAACTTCCCGATCATCGCCGATGCCGACCGCAAGGTGTCCGACCTCTACGACCTGATCCACCCGAACGCCAACGACACCCTGACCGTGCGTTCGCTGTTCATCATCGACCCGAACAAGAAGGTGCGCCTGACCATCACCTATCCGGCCAGTACCGGGCGCAATTTCCACGAAATCCTGCGCGTGGTCGACTCGCTGCAACTGACCGACAACTACAAGGTCGCCACCCCGGCCAACTGGCAGGACGGTGATGAGGTGGTGATGGTGCCGTCGCTGAATGATGAAGCCGAGATCGCTCAGCGCTTCCCGCAAGGTTATCGCGCGGTGAAACCCTATCTGCGCCTGACCCCGCAGCCGAATCGCTAATGAAACGCTGAAAAAAACCATACCTCGTCACTCCCGCGCAGGCGGGAGTCCATGTACTGCGGGGGCTGGTTTCCCGCCTGCGCGGGAATGACGACTACTTCAGACCATCGCTAAGCATCGATCATGCATGTTGTGTTGCTTGCCGGCAGCCCTGCGGCGCGTTCGCGCACCGAGCTGCTGCTGGATTACTTACGCCAGCGCCTGGAAGCGCAGCAGGTGGAAGTGAGCCTGCTGCGGGTGCGGGATTTTCCCGCCGAAGATCTGCTGCATGCGCGCTTCGACAGCCCGGCTGTCCAGCAGCTGCAGGCCGTGGTGGCCAGCGCTGATGGCCTGCTGGTCGGTACGCCGGTGTACGAAGGCGTCGTTCACTGGCGCCTTGAAGGTGCTGCTGGATCTGCTGACTGAACGCGCCCCTGGCGCACAAGGTGGTTCTACCCCTGGCCAGTGGTGGCAGCCCGGCACATCTGCTGGCGGTGGACTACGCGCTCAAGCCGGTGCTGGCCGCGCTGAAGGCGCAGAAAATGCTCTCCGGCGTGTTCGCCGTGGACAAACAGATTGCCTACCCGGAAGGGGGCAGGCCCGCGCAGATCGACGACGAATTGCGCGAACGCCTCGATGATGCACTGGAACAACTGGGCGCAGCCCTGGCGCGACGGCCGAAGCCGATCGACCCGAACCTATTGAACGACCGGCTGGTAAACGCCCGCTGGAGTATTTGACACGGGCTTTGCCCGACTGTAAGCCCCGTAACACCCGAATGCTGTTCACTTAAGGTTGCACACGTTTGGCTCCCCTCTCCCATTTATTGGGGGCACGCCTAGTGGAGAGGGGCTGGGGGAGAGGGTTGAAAGCGCCGCAAAACTGCCAGTTTCCCCTCTCCTCTCCCCAAAGGGGCGAGGGGACTCATCGTAGGCAGTCGGCGCTTAACTGATCAGCATTAGGGGAGAGAGTGCTTTTATCAGTCGTAGCCCGGATGCAATCCGGGGCGGCTGAAGAATTCCCCGGATTGCATCCGGGCTACATCAGTGAACCATCAGGAGAAACACCATGACCATCAAAGCCATCAACGTGCGTAACCAGTTCAAGGGCAACATCAAGGAAATCGTCATCGGCGACGCGCTGTCGGAAATCGACGTGCAGACCGCTGCCGGCATCGTCACGTCGGTGATCACCTTCGTCAAATCCACCGAGGTGTCCATCGCCAAACTCTGATCGGCGAATGATGGCTCCCTCGCTTCAGCGTGGGAGCCCAAATCTGGGCGCTCTGATGCTGCACCAGCATCTGACGCGGAGCGTCTCAGGATGCATTCCCACGCGGAGCGTGAGGAACGATCAAATAGAATCCGGTTATAAGAAGAAAATAAAAAGATATTTTTCAGCTATATGTTTTTTCTGCAGAATCACGCCATCAAATAGCCTGCCTGCAGGTTCCTCTCGCGATAAGAAGGACGCCATAGATGCTGAAGAAGATCGTTCTGGCCACCGTGGCCAGTGCCACCCTGCTGACTGGCTCGCTGAGCCATGCTGCGGCCGACACGCCATTCCACAACGCCTCCTACGACATTGCCCGCGAACTGTTCGGCGAGATCAACCCGCTGTTCGTCGAGCACTGGAAGCAGCAGAGCGGCAAGGAAGTGAAGATCATCCAGTCTTTCGCCGGCAGCTCTCGTCAGGCGCAGGACATCATCCAGGGCAAGAAGGTCGACGTGGTCACCTTCAACCAGGTTTCCGACGTGGACATCCTGGCCAAACGTGGCTTGCTGCGTGAAGACTGGGCCAAGCAGTTCCCCAACAACGCCTCGCCTTACTACAGCACCACCGCCTTTCTGGTGCGCGAAGGTAACCCGAAGAACATCAAGAGCTGGGATGACCTGATTCGCGACGACGTGAAACTGGTATTCCCCAACCCCAAGACCTCCGGCAACGCCCGCTACAGCTACCTGGGCGCCTGGTTGTTCGCCAACGAGAAATTCAACGGCGACCAGGAGAAGGTCAAGGCCTTCGTCGGCAAGCTGCTGAAGAACGTCGAGAACTTCCCCACCGGCGGCCGTGGTGCCACCGTGGCCTTCGCCCAGAACGGCCAGGGCGACGTGCTGCTGACCTTCGAGTCGGAAGTGATCAACATCGCCAAGGGCGACGAGTTCAAATCCGCCAACCTGGAAATCGTGGTGCCGGAGGTCAGCGTACTGGCCGAGTTCCCGGTGGCCATCGTCGACAAGGTGGCTGACGAGCGCGGTACTCGCGAGCAGGCCAAGGCCTTCCTCGACTTCCAGTACAGCAAGGACATTCAGCAGCTGCTGACCCGCTACAACTACCGCGTGCACCACCCGGAAGTGGTCGAGGCGACCAAGGCGCAGTTCGCCCCGGTACGCCTGATCAACCCGACCGAGGTGCTGGGCAGCTGGGACGAGATCACCGCCAAGCACTTCGACAACGGTGGTATTCTTGACCAGCTTCTCGCAGAGGGTCGCTGACCTGGACGCTGGGCGGGGTAACCCGCTCTGGTGTTGTGCCACGGATCAATTCTCGGTCGGACGGCTTTTCGTAGGGTGCGCCTTGCGCACCCTACGTCAAAGCACCCGAGCACATGTCGATATCTGATCCGTGTTGTGACGCTGAGTACGTATCGTAATGGTCCATGGCCGCCTTATTGGCGGCCAACTGCATTTGTAGAGCCGAGCTTTTTCGTGAGTAAACCAACGCTGTTCTTCCTGCAGACTCCGCTGCTGCCTGGCTTCGGCCTGAGCTTCGGCGTCAGCGTGCTGTACCTGTCGCTGGTGATCCTGCTGCCATTGTCGGCGCTGCTGCTGTACGTCAGTGACATGAGCTGGGCGCAATATTGGTTCGCCATCAGCGATCCGCGCGTGGTGCAGACCTACAAGGTGACCATCTCGGCGGCCTTCTACTCGACCCTGGCGGTACTGGTGATCGGCCTGCTGCTGGCCTGGATCATCACCCGTTACGATTTTCCCGGTCGGCGCATCGTCGATGCGCTGGTCGATCTACCCTTTGCCCTGCCCACCTCGGTGGCCGGCCTGACCCTTGCCACACTTCTCGTGCCTAATGGCTGGATCGGCCAGTGGCTGGGCTTCAAGGTGGCCTACGCCTACGCCGGTATCGTGGTGGCGATGGTGTTCACCAGCATTCCCTTCGTGGTGCGTACCGTGCAGCCGGTGCTGCAGGATCTCGGTTCGGAATACGAAGAGGCCGCGCGCACATTGGGCGCCAGCCGCATGCAGACCTTTCGCAAGGTGATCCTGCCGACCCTGACCCCGGCGCTGGTCACCGGCGGCTCGCAGGCCTTCGTGCGCAGCCTCGGCGAGTTCGGCGCGGTGATCATGATCGCCGGCAACATTCCCTACCAGACGGAAGTCAGCTCGCTGATGATTTTCGTCCGTCTGCAGGAGTTCAACTACCCGGCGGCGGCAGCCATCGCTTCGGTGATTCTGCTCGCGTCGCTGACTCTTCTGTTCCTCCTGCAAGTCGTGCAGGGGCGTCTGTTCGCATGGCAACGGCAAGGTCGATGAAAAAACCTCAGGATTGGCGCCAGTGGGCGCTGGTAGTGCTCGGCCTGATGGTCGTCACGTTGATGTTGCTGGTGCCGCTGGCGCTGATCTTCACCAAGGCGCTGGCCGGCGGGCTGGATCTGCTGTGGAGCAACCTCGGCGAGGACTACATGCTCCACGCCATCGGGTTGACCCTGCTGGTAGCGGCGATCACCGTGCCGCTGAACCTGTGCTTCGGTATCTGCCTGGCCTGGTGCGTGACGCACTACGATTTTCGCGGGCGCAAGCTGCTGACCACGCTGATCGACATTCCCTATGCGGTGTCGCCGGTGGTCGCCGGTCTCTGCTACCTGGTGGTCTACGGCCTGGAGAGTTTCGTCGGGCGCTGGTTCTACGATAACGGCATGCAGCTGATGTTTGCCTGGCCGGGCATTGTCATGGTCACCGTGTTCGTCACCGCGCCCTATGTGGCGCGCATCCTGATTCCGGTGATGCAGGCTCAGGGGCAGGACGAGGAAACCGCCGCCTTGTGCCTGGGCGCCAGTGGCTGGCAGATCTTCCGCCGCATCAGTCTGCCGAAGATCAAGTGGGCGCTGCTGTATGGCGTGGTGGTGACTAACGCCCGTGCGGTCGGTGAGTTTGGTGCGGTGTCGGTGGTGTCCGGTACCATCATCAACCAGACCCTGACGTTGCCGCTGCTGGTCGACCAGCTCAACAACGACTACAAGCCGGCAGCGGCCTTTACCGCCGCCGGGTTGCTGGCGTGCATGGCGCTGCTCACGCTGTTCCTCAAGACCTTCATGGAGTGGCGTCAGCGCCAGCTGATGCAGCGCGCCGAGGCGTAAGCCGAGCGCAGCCCCGTGTGAGCGCACTGCACGGGTTCATCTGGTGTCGGTAGCGGGTGCAAATCGGGCAGATAAGGTCGCTAGGGCGGCTTTGCGCAGCTCTCGTCCCTTTACTGGTGCTGCGCCGCGGGCGCCGCTTCTGCGCAGCGCAGCGTCTGACAGGCATCAGGCCGTGGGCTGGTTTTTTCCGGCCTCGTCGGGCGAGCTGATGTCGGCGCATATAGCGCCTACTGGCTGTGGCCGACCGAAATGGTAGCCCTGGCCATAGTTGCACCCCAGCCCGCGCAGGAAGTCGGCCTGCTCGGGTTGCTCGATACCTTCGGCCAGCACCTTGAGGCCCAGGCTCTTGCCCAGCGCGATCACCGCGCGGGCGATGGCGGCGTCCTCGGGATCATCGGGCAGGCCGCGCACGAAACTCTGATCGAGCTTGAGCTTGTCTACCGGCAGGCGTTTCAACCGCGCCAGGGAGCTGTAGCCGGTGCCGAAGTCGTCAATGGCCAGGCGCACGCCCAGGGCGCGCAGGCTGATGAGCAGTTTCTGCGCTGCATCCGGGTCTCCCATGATGGCGCTCTCGGTGACTTCCAGCTCCAGCTGCTCGGGCGGCAGGCCGGTGGCAGCCAGCACGCCGGCAACTTTCTGGTCCAGCTCGCCTCGGCTGAACAGGCGGCTGGAGACGTTCACCGCGACGAAACTCAGTCCACGACCTTCGGCGTTCCAGCGCACCATCTGGCGGCAGGCCTGCTCCAGTACCCAGGTATCGATGGCGCCGATCATGCCGTTGTCCTCGGCAATCGGGATGAATTCGCCAGGCGCAATCAGCCCACGTTGCGGGTGCTGCCAGCGCACCAGTGCCTCCATGCCCACCTGGCTACCGGCACCCAGGTCATGCAGCGGCTGGTAGTAAACGCGTAGCTCGTCATTGTCCAGGGCATGGCGCAGGCTGCTGGCCAGTTCCACGCGCTGACGGGCGTAGTCGGTCAGCTCCTGCACATAGAAGGCATAGCCTTCGCGGCCGCTGCTCTTGGCCTTGAACAGCGCCGAATCGGCATTGCGCAGGATCTGCTCGACGCTATCCCCATCGTCGGGGAACAGGCTGATGCCGATGCTGGCGCCAATGTAGAGCTCGTGACCGTCGAGGTGAAAGAACGTTTCCAGGCTGCGCAGCAGGCGTTGTGCAAGCTCAGCTGCCTGAGCGGCGTCGGCGCAATTTTCGCTGAGCAGGCCGAACTCGTCGCCGCCCAGCCGGGCCAGCGTGCAGCCACTGGGCAAGTCCTGCTGCAGGCGTTCACCGACGCCCTTGAGCAGCAGGTCGCCGACGTTGTGGCCGAGGCTCTCGTTGATGTGCTTGAAATGGTCCAGGTCGATCAGCAGCACTGCGCCGCGCAGTTCCTCGATCTTGCTGCGCTCCAGTGCATGGGCGACGCGCTCGGTGAACAGCAGGCGATTGGGCAGGTTGCTCAGCGGATCGTGGTGGGCCAGGTAATCCAGCTCACGCTGCGAACGCTTGAGCGCCGTGATGTCGGAGAACACCGCCACGTAATGGCTGACGCGCCCCTGCGCGTCGTGGATGACGCGGATGCATTGCCACTGTGGGTAGATTTCGCCGCTCTTGCGTCGGTTCCACACCTCGCCACTCCAGGCCCCGCGGTTCTGCAGGGCGTGCCACAGGCTCTAGTAGAAGGCGGTGTCATGACGGCCGGATTTGAGCAGGCCGGGGTGCTGACCGAGGATTTCCTCGCTGCTGTAACCGGTGATGCGGCTGAAGGCCGGGTTGACGTGAACGATGCGTTGTTCGGCATCGGTAACCAGTACCCCTTCCTGGGTGGCATCGAACACCGCTGCGGCCTGGCGCATGCTGTCGTCGATGGCGCGTTGCTGGGTGATGTCGCTGGCGATGCCGATGAAGCGCTGTGGTTGGCCGTTTTCGTCACGCAGCAGGCGACCGCGCGAGTGAATCCAGCGATAGCTGCCATCGGCATGGCGCAGGCGATAGATGTTGTCGTAGTGCTGTTCGTTGAACTCGGTGTTGAGCGTATGCAGCGCGCGCTCCATGTCATCCGGATGCAGGCGCGCGGCCCAGTCTTCGCGGGTATCGCCCAGGGTTTGCGGAGTGAGGCCGAGGAGCCTGGCGTAGCTCTCGGAGAAGAATACCTTGCGTCTGGACACGTCCCAATCCCACAGGCCATCGCGCGTGGCATCCAACGCCAGGCGCAGACGCTCCTCGTTACTGGCCAGTTCCAGGCGTGCGCGGCGGTACTGCAGGGCATAGCGGTGCAGCACCAAGTAGAGCAGCGAACTGGTGAGCGCGACGAACAACAGGCCCTTGAGGGATTGCGCGTGCTCCTGCTGCGTCACGGACAGGCCCAGGGCGGTCAACAGATGGTCGCTGAAAAGAATCCACAGAGCGGCGAGCAGGAGGTAGCCCAGGGTCAGACGCAAGGCGGCGATGTCGATACGCATGGGCAGGCGGCAGTGCTCCCTGTAAATGCTGGCCAGTATATATGCTTCACTGCTGAAACATTCTCATCTAAAAGACCACCTGGTTTTCTGGCATGGGTCAGGGATAATGTGATCAGGTTCGTCCTTGCAGGACAAGCCGCGTTCCCCCCTTTCAAGAGACAACAGCGCCCATGTGGTACAACGGTTTACTCGACCTGTCGGTCTGGCAATTGGTGGCAGTCACTCTGCTGATGACGCATGTCACCATCGTCAGCGTCACCGTCTACCTGCACCGCTACTCCGCGCACCGTGCGCTGGAGCTGCATCCTGCACTCAAGCATTTCTTCCGCTTCTGGCTGTGGTTGACCACCGGCCAGAACACCCGTGAGTGGACGGCCATCCACCGCAAGCATCATGCCAAGTGCGAAACCGTCGATGACCCACACAGTCCGGTTATCAAGGGGTTGAGCACCGTGCTGCGCAAAGGTGCCGAACTCTATCAGGAAGAGGCGAAGAATCAGGAGACGTTGCGCATCTACGGCAAGAACTGCCCGGACGACTGGATTGAGCGCAATGTCTACAGCCGCTACCCGATTGGTGGTGTGACCCTGATGGCGATCATCGATCTGGCCCTGTTCGGTGTGGCTGGCATCACCGTCTGGGCGATCCAGATGATGTGGATTCCGGTGTGGGCCGCAGGCGTCATCAACGGTCTTGGCCATGCTGTCGGCTACCGCAACTTCGAATGCCGCGACGCTGCCACCAATCTGGTGCCCTGGGGCATCCTGATCGGCGGTGAAGAACTGCACAACAACCACCACACCTACCCCAACAGCGCCAAGCTGTCGGTGAAGAAGTGGGAGTTCGACATGGGCTGGGCCTGGATCAAGCTGTTCAGCTTCTTCGGCCTGGCTCAGGTGCAGCGTGTAGCGCCCATCGCCCATCGCGTCGAAGGCAAGCGCAATCTGGACATGGACACCGCCATGGCCATCCTCAACAACCGCTTTCAGATCATGGCGCAGTACCGCAAGCTGGTGATCGCGCCGCTGGTCAAGCAGGAAATGGCCAAGGCGGACGAGTCCGTGCGTCACCTGTTCCGTCGCGCCAAGCGCCTGCTCTCGCGTGAGCCGAGCCTGCTGGATGAACAGCACCACGCGCGTATCGCCGGTATGCTGGCGCAAAGCCAGGCACTCAAGGTGATCTACGAGAAACGTCTGGCGCTGCAGCAGATCTGGGTCAAGACCAGCAGCAATGGTCATGACATGCTCGAAGCCATGAAGCAGTGGGTGCATGAGGCCGAGGCCAGCGGTATCCAGTCGCTGCGTGAGTTTGCCGAGCAGCTCAAGACCTACTCGCTGCGACCGTCCAGCGCGACTGCCTGATCGCCGCTCGTTACAAGCAAAGGCCCGCCGAACTGGCGGGCCTTTGTGTATGTCCAACAGCTCGCACTATGTTCATTTCAATGCGAGGCGAAGGACGGATGGCCGCTGTAATGGACGATCAAGGCAACGCTGTTTCCGAGTTGGAAGAACTGACCTTGGCTCTACTGCACAGTCGGGCCGAAGTGGAGCGCCTGGGCGAGCGTGAGCAACTGTTCAGCAGCCTGCTTGGTAGCGTCAATGCCGTGCTCTGGGCCTTCGACTGGAACGAGCAGCGGATGATCTATGTCAGCCCTGCCTATGAGCGTATCTTCGGTCGTTCCGCCGCGCTGCTTTTGGCCGATTATGGCGAATGGCGCAACAGCATCTATCCGGACGATATCGACTACGCTGCCGAAAGCCTGGCCAAGGTGCTGGAAGCCGGTGCGGTGGAGTCTCGCGAGTACCGCATCATTCGCGCTGATGGCCAATTGCGCTGGCTCAGCGACAAGTGTTTCGTCAGCCCCCGCATGGGAAGCGCCGAGCAGGGCTGCGTGATTGTTGGTATTGCCGAAGACATCACCGAGAAAAAGCGTCTGGAAGGCGAACTGCATCGCCTGGCCACCACCGATGTGCTGACTCAGAGCAGCAATCGCCGGCATTTCTTCGAATGTGCCCGCAGTGAGTTCGAACAGGCGCGCCAGTTCGGCAGCCCGCTGGCTTTCCTACTGCTCGATCTCGATGATTTCAAGAAAATCAATGATCAGTACGACCATCAGGTCGGTGATGAAGTGTTGCGGCGCCTGGCGCATTGCGGCAGCAATGCCCTGAGGCGCGGCGATCTGTTCGGGCGTATTGGCGGTGAGGAGTTCGCGGCGCTGTTTCCTGGTTGTGAGCAAGATGTGGCCCTGCAGATTGCAGAGCGGCTGCAGCGTGAGGTGCAGCGCCTCGGCTTCCAGCATGAGGGCCGGCATTTCGGCATCACGCTCAGTCAGGGGCTGACCGTGATGCGAGCGACGGACGCCAGCCTCGATGCGCTTTATGCGCGGGCCGATGCCGCCATGTATACAGCCAAACGTCAGGGCAAGAACCGTATAGTCCTGGGGTGACGTGGCGGTTTTCCGCCTGAGAAGCAGTTATCATAGGCGAAAAATTGCCGGCCGATAGTCATCTTCGGCGGGTCACTGATCTGCAGAAAAACTGTAACCTACTGTTCTGGAAGCCTAAGTGGCGTGCCTAAAGAAGCTGGCGCGCTATCTGCATGGCTGCGTCATATGTCGGCCCCAGGTCGGCGAACAATAACAACGACTAAGCGAGTACCTCCCAATGCAGCGTGATTCTGCCTGTCCTGCCCCGGCCATCACCCTGTGCCCGCCGTTGTTCTGTTCAATCTGATGTTCATGTATCCCGAGCCAGGCTTCGCCGTGACCTGTCTCGCGGATACAGATGCCCCATTCGTGCCGGCCTGCCTCTTCGTGCCGAAGTCTGCGCCGGACGATGTGTCACCTTAAACACACTGGAGAGAAACATAATGAGAAAGACCTCCCTGGCACTGGCCGTAGCCGCCAGCACCCTGGGCCTGAGCCAAGTGGCCTTCGCCGACCTGGTCGGCGATACCAAAGTCAGCCTGGAAGCCCGTAACTTCTACTACAACCGTGATTTTCGCGAGGATGCTGGTCAGGCTAAATCCGAAGAATGGGCACAGGGTTTCATTCTGCGCATGAACTCCGGTTTCACTGAAGGCACCGTGGGCTTCGGTGCTGATGCCATCGGCATGTTCGGCTTCAAGCTGGATTCGGGGGATGGTACTGCTGGGAGTGGTCTGCTGGTTCCAGATCGTTCTTCGGGCGGTTCTCAGGATAACTACTCTGGTCTGGCCGTAGCGGCAAAAGCCAAGGTCTCCAACAGCACCCTGCGTGTTGGCCAGATGCAGTTCAAGAACGCTGCAATCGCGTCCAGCGATAGCCGTCTGCTGCCACAGGTCTTCCGTGGTGGTCACTTGGTTTCTCAGGAAATTGAAGGTCTTACTCTGGATGCGGGTTACCTGGATGAGGTAAACAACCGCAACTCGCAAGACTATGAAGACATGACGCTGAATACTTTCTCACTGAGTGGTATTCAATTCAGGGGTTTGAATCAGAGCAACGAGTTCATCTTTGCCGGTGGTAACTACAAGCTGACCAATGACCTGACAGCTGGTTACTACTATTCCAATTTGGAAGATATGTACAAGCAGCACTCTTTCAATCTGGTGCATGTACTGCCTCTGGGCGATAAGCAGAGCCTGAAAACTGACCTGCGTTACGCTCGCTCTACCGATGACGGTCTGAGCAATGTCGATAACAAAGCTTTTGGCGCCATGGTTACCTATGCGCTGAGCGGCCACTCGTTCGGTATCGGCTATCAGCAAATGGATGGTGACACTGGCTTTGCCTATGTCGGTGGTACCGATCCGTTCCTGGTCAACTACGTTCAAATCGGCAACTTCGCTGCCAAGGATGAAAAATCCTGGCAGGCGCGCTATGACTTCAACTTTGCCTCCATCGGTATCCCTGGTCTGACCTTCATGACCCGCTACCTGACCGGTGACAATATCGATCGTGGCGCTGGTGTTTCCGAAGGGCGTGAATGGGAGCGCAACACTGACATCGCCTATGTCTTCCAGGAAGGTGCACTGAAGAACCTGGGTGTTCGCTGGCGCAACGCCACCATGCGTAACAACTTCAGCCGCAACATCGACGAAAACCGTCTGATCGTCAGCTACACCCTGCCGCTGATGTAAGATCCGCATCTATCGGTGGGCTGACCAGATCAGTCGCTCCGAAGTGCTACGAAAAGCCCGCATCGAACGATGCGGGCTTTTTTTATTCTGCGCTCGCCACGTTCTCGCTCGTGTTCGCCGAGGCAGCAAGAATGGCGCTGGCCAGTGCCATATCGTCTGCTTCCTGCAACTGCGGGTTGGCGCTGCGCAGCTGCTGCATCGCAGCCTCCAGGTGCGGGCCGCGTATTTCGCCATTGCTGGCAACGAAGCTGCTGGCGTCTTCTTCGGCCGCTGCAACCAGCTTGCGATCCTTGAAGGTCAGGTAGGTCGAGGCCGTGGTGGCGCCGGAGGACAGAATGTCGCGCAGCAGGCCATCGGCGGCGGCAGTTTGGGCAAACAGGCAGGCACTGAAAGCCAGTGCAGCATGACGCGTTACACGCATGATGGAACTCCTTGTGGGGTGGCTCTGATCCTATGAGTGGTGCAGGCCAGCGATGGTTCCTCGCAGGCGATGGCCGGTTGCCCGTATCGGTGGTCTATCTAGCGGACAGTCCGGCGCTGGTGTCGCCGCCATAGCAATGCCGACAGTATCGCCAGCATGCCAAACAGCATGAGTTGCCAGGCCCAGTGCAACTCGGGAAGCAGGAAAACCACTGCGCCGACAGCGACAGCCATGAGGCCGACCCAGAGCAGGTAGCCGCCGGCACCAAACACTTCGAAAATCAGCAGCAGGGTAGCCAGGGCCAGCCAGTGCTCGAACGACAGGTTATGCAGATAGGTGATCATGAACGTATTGCACGACCCCGGCTGAGCGTGTTGCTTGCGCGCCCTTCAACAAGCATTGCATGGGCTCCTTTGCTTGCAGGCTGTTGAACAACTACCTGCCTTGTCTTGCCTGTCTCGCCTACGTTGTTCAACGGCGTGCCAGGGCGAACAATCTAAGCATAGTCACATGGCCGTTGCCGCCGACCCCTTCGCAGGGTGGGGGCGCATGCCTGTTGAGCGATGAGAACCCGTTCATATCGAAATGGTTTGTGCTTGCCGCGCTGGTGCGGCAGCTCAAAGAGGCTCAGTGTCTGCCCGCCTGGCCCCGCCGCTGGCGGGCTGCCACGCCTCAGCGTTGCTCGCTTTGTGGCGTGACGCGCAGCACTTCCTCGATGGTGGTCAGCCCTGCCGCGACCTTTTGCGCGCCGGACAGACGCAGGCTACGCATACCGTCCTTGAAGGCGGCGCGGCGCAGTGCGGTGAGGTCGGTGTCGGCGTTGATCAGCGGTTTGATGGCGTCGTTGATCAGCATGATTTCGTAGACACCGGCACGGCCACGATAGCCGGTTTCACGGCACTCCAGGCAGCCGACGGCATGATGGGCCTGCGTTGGCAGTGGCGAGCTCCAGGGACGGGTCAGGCTATTCCAGGCGTCCTCGTCCAACTGCACCGGCGCCTTGCAGTGTGGGCACAGGGTACGCACCAGGCGCTGCGCCATGACGCCGAGAATGGTGGCCTTGAGCAGGTAGTGCGGCACACCCAGTTCGAGCAGGCGGGTGATGGCGCTGGGCGCGTCGTTGGTGTGCAGGGTGGACAGCACCAGGTGGCCGGTCAGTGCCGCCTGTATCGCCATTTCGGCGGTTTCCAGGTCGCGGATCTCACCGACCATGATGATGTCCGGATCCTGACGCATCAGCGCGCGCACGCCGCTGGCGAAGGTCAGGTCGATGTTGTGCTGCACCTGCATCTGGTTGAAGGCGCCTTCGATCATCTCGATCGGGTCTTCGATGGTGCAGACGTTCACCTCCTCGGTCGCCAGTTGTTTGAGGGTGGTGTAGAGGGTGGTGGTCTTGCCCGAGCCGGTGGGGCCGGTGACCAGAATGATGCCGTTGGGCTGGCTGGTCATGCTGGCCCAGCGGCGCAGGTCGTCAGGAGAGAAGCCAAGCTGATCCGGGCTTTTCAGCAGTACTTCCGGGTCGAAGATACGCATCACCATCTTCTCGCCGAAGGCGGTCGGCAGGGTCGACAGGCGCAATTCCACTTCGCCGCCGTCCGGGGTCTTGGTCTTGACCCGGCCATCCTGTGGCTTGCGTTTCTCGGCGATGTTCATGCGCCCGAGGTTCTTCAGGCGGCTGACCACCGCCATGGTGACCTGGGCAGGGAACTGATAGACGGTATGCAGCACGCCGTCGATGCGAAAACGCACAGTGCCCTGCTCGCGGCGTGGCTCGATGTGGATATCGCTGGCACGTTGCTGGAAGGCGTACTGGAACAGCCAGTCGACGATGTTGACGATGTGCGCATCGTTGGCGTCCGGCTCCTGATCCTGGGCGCCGAGGCTGAGCAATTGCTCGAAGTTGCCGACCCCGCTGATCTTTTGATCGGTGGCATTGGCGCCGCTGACCGAGCGGGCCAGGCGATAGAACTCGGTGGTGAAGCGCTGGATATCGCTGGGGTTGGCCACCACGCGCTTGATCGGGCGCTTGAGTACGTGCACCAGGTTGGCCTCCCAGCTGTGCACCAGCGGCTGGCTGCTGGCGATGGTGACGCTTTCGCTGTCCACTGCCACGGCGAGGATCTTGTGACGCTGGGCGAAGGCGTAGGACATCAACGGGGTGATGGCCGGCACGTCGATCTTCAGTGGATCGATGCGCAGGTAGGGTTGGCCGGCGAAGTCGGCCAGCCAGACGGTAAGGGTTTCCAGGTCGAGCTTCTTGCCCGGGCGCGTCAGGTCGTTGACCTGCTGTGCGGCGAGGAACTCCAGCGGATGTTGGGTGTTGTTCAGTGAGCTGCGGCGAATCGCCAGGCACTGCTCGGCCACGTCCTGCTCGACCCGGCCCTGGGCCACCAGCTCACGCAGCAGGTCGCCAAGGTCCAGTACACGGTCAGGGGCGGTAGCGGTGAAGGCGGACATGCGGGCTCCTCGGGTCGGCCTGAACAAGGTTAGCAGGCCGTTTTTCAACGGCCTTGCAGCCTGGCTAGGATGCCCGAAAAGCAGCACAAGGGCGAAGGCCCATGCGTGATGAGTCGCCGCTTCAGGCCACCTCCGTGACCAGGCTGTGATCCAGGTGTTGCCAGGTCACCTCCCATACGCAGACCAGGCTGCGCAGTTTCTGCGCCAGCACGCCGGCGCGATGCAGCGACAGGCCAGACAGACGCAGGCTGATATGCAGGTCGTCCTGCAGGCGCTGCATGTGCAGGGCGTCGGGTAACACCTGCAACTGTGCGAACAGGCCGAGCAGGCGGCACATGACATCGGCTTCGGCATCGGTGCGCAGCTGGTACTCAACGCAGGCGTCAGGGCGATCCTGCCAGGGATCGCGTCGGGAATGGGCGGACGGAAACGGGGTGGTATCAGGCATGGCGATAACTCGGGCAGATTTTGCCTAAGTTTCCGCCTTATTCCGGCAAAAGGTTTGCCTGGTTCTCTGTGTTAATCCATGTTTAATGGATAAGCTTGCCTTTAATTTCGAGTATTGGGGATTATTTATGTCCATTGCGTTGGATGCCTACGATCAACGTATTCTCGCCCTGCTGCAGGAGGACGCCGGCTTGTCCACCGCTGAGCTCGCCGAGCGCATCGGTCTGTCGCAGTCGCCGTGCTGGCGCCGTATCCAGCGCCTCAAGGAGGAGGGGGTGATCCGCAAGCAGGTGACGTTGCTCGATCGCAAGCGCATCGGCCTGCACACGCAGGTGTTCGCTCAGGTCAAGCTCAACGCTCATGGGCGTTCCAACCTGACCGAGTTCGCCGAGGCTATGCGCGAGTTTCCCGAGGTGCTGGAGTGCCATGTACTGATGGGCGCGGTGGATTTCATGCTGCGCATCGTCACCCGCGATATCGAGGCGTATGAGCGCTTCTTCTTCGAGAAGCTGTCGCTGGTGCCGGGAATCCAGGAGGTGAACTCCATCGTCGCGCTGTCGGAGATCAAGTCCACCACCAGCTTGCCGCTTGCCTAGGAAACACTGAAAAAGCTGTCATGCCCGCGCAGGCGGGACAGCAGCCCTATCGCTGAACAGCGCTTGCGCTGGCCTGTAGATCTCGAGCCTTCGAATTTCCTGGGCTCCCGCCTGCGCGGGAGTGACGCAGGACATATTCAGGGTTTGATCACTACTGGCGGCGATTGCTCGACGTTGCGCCTGCTGGGTGGCGTGAGCCCCATGGACACATAGATGCTGGTCAGCTGATCCACCCCCATGTCGGCGGCGCGGATCCATTCTTGCGGTACGTAGAGCAGGCCGCCGCCCACCGGAATCGGCGCGGTGGGAATGAGGATGGCGCAGTAGGCACGGCCTTCCAGTTCCACCGTCTCCGAGCTTGGGCGCAGAGCCAGTACCGCTGCGCCGTCACCACCGAAGAAACACCACACCGGCGCCATGGTGGTGATGTCCGGGTTCTTGCTCTTGTCCAGCAGGCCGACGAAGCGGTCGGCCAGGTTATAGAAGTTGCCGATCAGCGGCGTGCGCCGCAGGGTGCGATCCAGCAGCCAGGACAGGGGCCGGCGCAGGCCCAGTTGCACGGCCAGGCCCAGTGGGTAGAGGCTGGCCAGCAGCACCAGGCAACCCAGTAGATAGGCCAGGTAACTGTTGCTGGAAAAGGGCTGGCCGAGGGCAGCGAATACTTGGCCGATCAGGGTCGAAGGTCCGACCAGGCGATTGAGCAGGCTGAATATCCAGGCAAGCAGTGCCAGGGTCAGAACCAGTGGCAGCAACGACAACAGGCCTGTAAACCAGGTGGTGACGATGGATTTCAGGCTGCGCTTGATCATGTGGCGGTTTCCTTGGCGATATCGAGCGTGACTTTACGTGACCACAGGCGCTTGTGTGCACTGCTGTGGAAATGTGCACGCACTCAAATGGCTACAGTAGTTTTCATCAGATTATTTCGCGCAAAAAAAGCCCGGCACTAAGGCCGGGCGGAGTGGGTACACGAGGTACCGAAGTAGCATCGTTCGGTTGAACCCTTACATGCCGAGCATGTTCGGCAGCGCCATGGAAACGGCCGGGATGTAGGTAATCACCATCAGGAAGCTGATCAGCAGCATCAGCCACGGCCAGGCCGCTTTGATCACCGATGTCAGCGGCATGCCCGTCACTGCCGAGGTGACGAACAGGTTCAGCCCCACCGGTGGTGTGATCAGACCGATTTCCATGTTCACCACCATGATGATGCCCAGGTGGATCGGGTCGATGCCCAGCTGCATGGCGATCGGGAAGAGGATCGGCGCCAGGATCAGGATGATCGCCGACGGCTCCATGAAGGCGCCGGCCACCAGCAGCACGATGTTCACCACCAGCAGGAACTGCCAGGGCTGCAGGCCCAGCTCCACCACCCAGGCGGTGATCTGTTGCGGAATCTGCTCGGTGGTCAGCACGTGGGCGAAGAGCATGGCGTTGGCGATGATGAACATCAGCATGATGGTCAGCTTGCCGGACTCCAGCAGCACCTTCGGGCACTCGCGGATGCTCAGGTCCTTGTACACGAACAGGGCGACGAAGCCGGCGTATACCGCCGCCACGGCCGCCGCCTCGGTCGGGGTGAACATGCCGGTGTAGATACCGCCGAGGATGATCACCATCAGCAGCAGGCCCCAGAACGCCTCACGGGCGGCGCGCAGCCATTCGCGGAAGCTGGCACGCGGCAGTGCCGGCAGCTTCTTGATGCGCGCGACGATGTAGATCGCGATCATCAGCACCAGGCCGAGCATCACGCCCGGGATCACCCCGGCCATGAACAGCTTGCCCACCGACTGCTCGGTGGCGGCGGCGTAGACCACCATCACGATCGACGGCGGAATCAGGATGCCCAGGGTACCGGCGTTACACACGATGCCGGCGCCAAACGCCTGCGGGTAACCGGAACGCACCATACCGGCGATGGCAATTGAGCCCACTGCGGCCACAGTGGCCGGCGAGGAGCCGGACAGCGCGGCGAACAGCATGCACGCCAGCACCGCACCGATGGCCAGGCCGCCACGGATGTGACCGACGCAGGCGTTGGCGAAGTCGATCAGGCGACGCGCCACGCCACCGGTGGTCATAAAGGCACCGGAGAGCAGGAAGAACGGAATGGCCAGCAGGGTGTAGTGCTCGGAGGTCTCGAACAGCTTGATCGCCAGCGAGCGCACCGAGTCGGGGCTGAACAGCATGATGGTGATCGAGCCGGCCAGGCCGAGCGACGCTGCAATCGGCACGCCGATGAACATCAGCAAAAAAAGCAGCAGGAAGAGGAACAGAACGGTCATTGCTTGGGCTCCTCATGCTCATTGATTTTCAGGGCGTCAGCGGCTTCATCCGCCAGACCGAGGCCGGTCTGCTGGTCACGCAGAATGCGCACGAGGATTTCCAGGAAGCGGATGAACACCATGGCGTAGCCGAAGGGCACGATCATGCCGATATGCCATTGCTTGATGCCGTAGTGACCGAGATCCTCGGCACCGATGCCGGCCTTGAACAGGGTGCTGACCCAGTCGTAGCTGCCGACCGCGATGAGGCCGGCGTAGCCCAGGCAGGCCGAGCAGGCGATGATGCCGATGACGCGCTGTACACCGCGTGGGGCCAGCTTGACCAGGGCATCGACACCGATGTGGCCGGCCGTGCGTACACCATAGGCCAGGCCGAAGAAAATCAGCCAGCCGAACATGGCCTTGGTCAGGGCATTGCTCCAGGTCATCGCCTGGGCCATGTCGAGAATGGCGTCGCCGATACCGAGCAGAAACTCGTTGCCGCCGAAATGATCACCCAGCCAATAGAACAGGGTGTAGAAGTTGTTGAGGATCACGTAGACGAATGTGATCAGCGTCATGGCCGCCAGGAGAAAAGCGATGAAGCCTTCCTCGAAGTGCTCCCAGACGCGCCGCAAGGCGTTCATGGTCGGTTCTCCCGAATGGAAAGGGCGTAAGGCGAACCGAGGGCCGGCTCACCGGTTGCTGCATGTTTCGATGCCCTTTGCGGGCGTCGTGGTGGAGCAGGGCAATTGCACCCTGCCCACCCGGCTCTCCGGCCTTATTGCTGGTTAGCGGCTTGCGCGGCCTTGATCAGGTCGGCACCGATCTCGCCTTCGAACTTCTGCCATACCGGCTGCATGGCGTCGCGCCATTGGCCGCGCTGCTCAGGCGTCAGGGTCAGGATTTCGGTGGTGCCGGCTTCCAGGATGCGCTGCTTGTCGCCTTCGTTGAGGGCGTCAGCCTGTTTGTTCACCTCGACGGTGACCTCGGCGATGATCTTGTTCAGCTCGTCGCGTACGTCAGCCGGCAGACCGTCCCAGAACTTGGTGTTGGTGATCAGCATGTAGTCCAGCAGGCCATGGTTGGACTCGGTGATGTACTTCTGCACTTCGTGCATCTTCTGGCTGTAGATGTTCGAGTACGGGTTCTCGGCACCGTTGACCACGCCAGTCTGCAGGCCTTGGTAGACCTCGGCGAAGCTCATCTTGCGCGGGTTGGCGCGCACGGCCTTGAACTGCTCTTCCAGTACGGCGGAAGCCTGTACGCGGAACTTCAGGCCACGGGCGTCCTTCGGCTCCAGCAGCGCCTTGTTGGCCGACAGCTGCTTCAGGCCGTTGTGCCAGTAGGCCAGGCCGGTGATGCCCTTGTCGGTCATGGAGGTCAGTAGTTTCTGGCCTTCGGGGCTGTTCTGGAAGCGATCGACTGCGGCCATGTTGTCGAACAGGAACGGCAGGTCGAATACCTGCAGTTGCTTGGTGTAATGCTCGAACTTGGCCAGGGACGGGGCGATCATCTGCACGTCACCGAGCAGCAGCGCTTCCATTTCCTTGCCGTCACCGAACAGCGAGGAGTTCGGGTAGACCTCGACCTTGACCTTGTCGCCCAGGCGCTCTTCAGCCAGTTGCTTGAACAGCACGGCGCCCTGACCTTTCGGGGTGTGCTCGGCAACCACGTGGGAGAATTTGATGACGATCGGGTCGGCAGCGTGAACCACGCCAGCGATGGACAGGGACAGGGCGCAAGCCAGCGCCTTGGCAGTCAGTTTGAACATGCGGATGCTTCCTCTTGTTGTGTTTATCGCATTGGCGCCAGTGGCGCTGCTAACGAACGGACAAGAGCAAGTCTAGGCGGCTTGGAGAAAAACGCCGGTGGCATCAGCGAGGCCTGGACTTTTGTGCTTGTGGGTTCGCTTGAGGCTAGCCTAGAGCAACCCTTGTGCCAGTCTGCTGCGAGCGAATGCCATGCATCATGAAAAGCCCGTGGCTACGGGCTTTGGCGGCGCTTGGTCTGAGGGCGCCCCTCGCTGTGGGGCGGTCTTTATCGATGAAGCTGGCGGTTTGCCGCCAGTTAGTCGAAGTCCTCTGGCGAGCTTCCGCCAGCGCCGGAGAAGGTCAGGCCATGTTTGCGCAGTTTGTCGTGCAGGGTCTTGCGCGGTACGCCCAGGGCTTCGGCCAGGCTGCGTAGCGAGCCGTGCGGACGGCTCAACTCGGCGGCGATCAGCGCGCGCTCGAAGGCTTCGACCTGCTCGCTGAGCCCGCCATTGACCGGCGGCAGACTGGGCGCGTTGCTGTCGAGTGCCAACTCCAGGCCCAGCGCAAAGCGCTCGGCGGCGTTCTGCAGTTCGCGCACGTTGCCCGGCCATGGATGACGCAGCAGCAGCGCACGCTGCCCAGGTTGCAGTTCACGTGGCGCCAGGGCGTGGCGGGCGGCCGCCCCTTCGGCGAAATGCTGGAACAGCAGCAAGGCGTCCTCGCCGCGCTCGCGCAGCGGCGGGATGGACAGCGGTGCGACGTTGAGGCGGTAGTACAGGTCGGCGCGGAAACGGCCGGCATCGGCAGCCTGGCGCAAATCTTCCTTGGTCGCGGCGATGACGCGTATATCCAGCGGGATCAGCTGGTTGCCACCCAGGCGTTCGACCACGCGCTCCTGCAGCAGGCGTAGCAGCTTGACCTGCACGTCCAGACTCATGCTCTCGATCTCGTCGAGGAACAGGGTGCCGCCGTTGGCGAACTCGAACTTGCCGATGCGGCGTTTCTGCGCGCCGGTGAAGGCGCCGGCCTCATGGCCGAACAGCTCGCTTTCCACCACCGATTCGGCTAGTGCGCCGGCGTTGATGGCGACGAAGGGCCCTTCGCGGCGGTTGGACAGGTCGTGCAGGGCGCGTGCGACCACCTCTTTGCCGGCGCCGGTCTCGCCGAGAATCAGGACATCGGTGGCGATGCTGGCCAGTGCATCGATCTGTTCGCGCAGGCGCTGCATGGCCGGCGATTGGCCGACCAGACGACTGGACAGCTGCTGGCGGTCATTGAGCGCCATCCGCAGGCTGCGGTTGTCCAGCACCAGGCGGCGCAGCTCCAGCGCGCGGCGTACGCTGTCGAGCAGGTCATCGTTGGCGAAAGGTTTTTCCAGGAAGTCGTAGGCGCCAGCGCGCATCGCCTGCACGGCCAGCGGCACGTCACCGTGGCCGGTGATCAGCAGCACCGGCAGCTCGGCATCACGCTCGCGCAGCTGCTGCAGCAGTTGCAGACCATCGATGCCGGGCATGCGGATATCGCTGACCACCACGCCCGGCCAGCCTGCCGGAATGCGTGCGGCCAGGCCCTGCGCATCGCCCAGGCTGAGCACCTTGAGCCCGGCCAGGTCGAGCGTCTGGCTGAGCGCCTGGCGCAGGTGGGCGTCGTCGTCGATCAGCAGTACCTGAATGCGGCTGTCGATGGCGCTGTCGCTGGTCATGGCGAAGGATCCTCTGAGGGTTGCAGGTTGACGCCGGGGCTGGCCAGGCGCAGGCGCAGGGTGATCAGCGCGCCACCCTCGGGATGATTGGCCAGCAGTAGCTCGCCGTCCAGCGCACGCACCAGACTATCGCAGATGGCCAGGCCCAGCCCCAGGCCCTGGGCGCTGGTCTTGGTGGTGAAGAAGGGCTCACGTGCGCGCGCCAGTGATTCGGGCGAGAAGCCGGGGCCATTGTCACGCAGCAGTAGGTGGAGATGCTCGGCTTGATGCTCGATGCTGATCCAGATGCGTCTAGGTGGTGCCTTATCGATCAACGCATCGAGCGCATTGCCGAGCAGATTGCCCAGCACCTGACGCAGCCGCGTCTCGCCAGCCTGGACCCAGAGGGTGGCGTCCGGCAGATCGCGAATCAGCTCTACATCCATGGCCCGGCGGCGCTTGGCCAATAGCGCCAAGGCATCGTCCAGCGCTGGCTGCAAGGCAACCCGCTCCGGCGCGTGGCGGTCACGGCGGGCAAAGGCGCGCAAATGGGTGATGATCGAGGCCATGCGCTCGGTCAGCTCGCTGATCAGCTTGAGGTTGGCGCGGGCATCGTCGCTGCGCTGGTGATCGAGCAGGGTGCTGGCGTTCTCTGCGTAGCTGCGGATCGCCCCCAGCGGCTGGTTGAGTTCGTGGCTGATGCTGGCGCTCATGGTGCCGAGCGCTGACAGTTTGCCGGCCTGGACCAGCTCGTCCTGAGCGCGCACCAGTTCTTGCTGCGTCTGTTCACGTTCGAGCACTTCCTGCTTGAGGCGGCTGTTGAGCAGCTCCAGATCCTGCGTGCGTTCAGCCACGCGCTGTTCCAGTTCGGCCTTGGCGCGGGCGTCGAGGGCGATGCGTTCGAGGTAATGGCGGCGGCGCAAAATCAGCAGGCCGAGCAGCAACAGCAGCGCCAGCAAGGCTGCCGCGCCCACGGCCACGGCGCTGCGCACGGGGCGGTCGAGGAGGATACGCGGGGCGAGAATGCTCACCGTCCAGCCGGTTTCGTCCAGAACACGACTTTGTGTCAGCCAGGCGTTTGGGTCGATATCCAGGCGAGGTGGCGCCTGGGTCGGATAGGGCTGATTGGCGGCGATGGCCGATTGCTCGACCCGGTCCAGCGGGCGGCTGGCGTGGAAGCGCCAGTCCGGCCGCGAGGTGAGGATGACCACGCCATTGGTATCGGTCACCAGCAACCGTTCAGGCGTGTTGCCCCACAGCGTTTCGGTGTGATCAAGGTCGACCTTGACCACCAGTGCGCCGATATTGTGGTCGTCCTCGTGCACTGGGTAGGCAAAGTAGTAACCGCGCTTGCCGGACGTTGTACCCAGGCCGAAGAAGCGTCCCAGGCGCCCGGCCAGCGCTTCACGAAAATACGGGCGAAAGGCGAAGTTGCCGGCGACGAAGCTGTCGGGCTTGTCCCAGTTGGAGGCAGCCAGGGTGACGCCGCGATTATTCATCAGGTAGATCACGTCGGCACCGGTCTGCCGCTTGATGCGCGCCAGCAGGCGATTGGCGGTGTCCAGTGCGGCAGGGTCTTCGGGCGCGTGCAGGGCTGCGCGTACACCTGGAAGATCACCGAGAATCTGCGGCAGCACCTCGTAACGACGCAGCGTACCGAGCAGGTTGGCCACATACAGATCGAGGGTTTGCCGGTTCTGCTCGATCAGTACTTCGCGGTAGTAGCGCTCGGCCAGGAAGTGGACCGGCCACAGCAGTGGCGCAAGCAGCAGCGCCAACAGCACGAGGCTGCGCCAGCGCAGGCGACGGGGAGTGGCAGTGTTCGTGCTCATGGCAAACCGTGCAGAAAGGAACGGCGCATTATGCACGTTAAGTGTGCGGCCGGTGATGGGCGCCGGCCGCGCGGATGAAACGCAGGCCTTCAGTTCATGCGTTGCAGGCAGGCATCCAGTGCTGTGCGCCAGTCCGGCAGGCGAACCTGCCAGTCTTGTTCCAGGCGCCCGCCATCCAGACGCGAATTGAGTGGGCGCTGTGCCGGCGTCGGGTACTCGCTGCTGGGAATGGGACGCAGCCTGGCGCAGGGTTTGCCGGCTGCACGCAGGCGCTCGGCGATGGCGCTGGCGAAGCCGAACCAACTGGTCTCGCCCTGGCAGGTCAGGTGGTAGGTACCCCAGCGCTGGCGTCCTTGTTGCCACTTTTCGATCAGCTCGGCGGTGGCGCTGGCGATGCTGCCGGCCCAGGTCGGCGCGCCGATCTGGTCGTCGACCACGCTGAGCTCTTCGCGCTCCTGCAGTAGGCGCTGCATGGTCAGGAGGAAGTTGCGCCCGTATTGCGAATAGACCCAGCTGGTGCGCAGGATCAGGTGATCGCAGCCGCTGATGCGCAGCGCCTGTTCACCGGCCGCCTTGCTGGCGCCGTAGACGCCCAGCGGATGTGGCGTATCGGCTTCACGGTAAGGCGTGGTCTTGCTGCCATCGAAGACGTAGTCGGTGGAGTAGTGAATCAGCGGAATGTCCAGTTCGAAGCAGGCATCGGCGATGGCACGCGGCGCCTCGGCATTGATGGCGAAGGCCAGCTCGCGTTCCTGTTCGGCCTGGTCGACGGCGGTGTACGCGGCGGCATTAATCATCAGCGCCGGTCGCTCGCGCAGGATGATGTCGCCCAGGGTTTCCGGGCGCGACAGGTCGAATGCCTGGCGGCCGAGACTGATCAGTTCATGCTCGCGCAGGGCCAATTGCAGCTCACGGGCGACCTGGCCGGTGTGGCCGCTGATCAGAATCTTCATGCGAAGGTCTCGGCATCGGTAAGGCTCAGGCCCTGCTGGTCTTTGACCGAAAGTTGCGGCGTCAGGCCGTCGAGCGGCCAGTCGATGGCCAGTTGTGGGTCGTCCCAGCGGATGCAGCGCTCATGGGCGGGGGCGTAGTAGTCGGTGGTCTTGTAGAGGAACTCGGCGTACTCGCTGAGCACCAGAAAACCGTGGGCGAAACCCTCCGGTATCCACATCTGGCGCTTGTTCTTGGCTGACAGATGCACGCCGACCCATTTGCCGAAGTTTGGCGAGCTGCGCCGCACATCCACCGCCACGTCATAGACCTCGCCAGCGCTGACCCGCACCAGCTTGCCCTGAGCCTGCTGCAACTGATAGTGCAGGCCGCGGAGCACGCCACACGCCGAGCGCGAGTGGTTGTCCTGGACGAACTCGCGGTTTACCCCGGTGGCTTCGGCAAAGCGTCGCGCGTTGAAGCTTTCATAGAAAAAACCACGCTCATCACCGAAAACCTGGGGCTCGAGAATCAGTACCTCCGGCAATGCAGTTGCGATGACTTTCACTGCGACTCCTCCGCCAGCTTGTACAGGTACTGACCGTAGCCGGTCTTGCCCAGTGCCTTGGCGCACGCGAGTAGTTGTTCGCGGTCGATCCAGCCCTGCTGGTAGGCGATCTCTTCCAGGCAGGCGACCTTCAGACCCTGGCGTTTTTCTACCGTCTGCACGTAATGCGAGGCATCCAGCAGGCTGTCGTGAGTGCCGGTGTCGAGCCAGGCGAAGCCTCGACCGAAACGCTCCACGCGCAGGTCGCCACGGGCCAGATAGGCGTTGTTCACGTCGGTGATTTCCAGCTCGCCGCGTGGCGAGGGCTTGACCGCCTTGGCGATCTGCACCACATCGTTGTCGTAGAAATACAGGCCGGTCACGGCAAAGCTGGACTTGGGTTGTGCCGGCTTTTCCTCGATCGACAGCGCATTGCCAGCCGCATCGAATTCGACCACGCCAAAACGTTCGGGGTCGCTGACCCAGTAGCCGAAGACTGTGGCGCCACTTTCATGGCTAGCTGCACGCAGCAGTTTCTCGGTGAAATGCTGGCCGTGGAAGATGTTGTCGCCGAGGATCAGGCACACCGAGTCGTCACCAATGAACGACTCGCCGATCAGGAAAGCCTGCGCCAGGCCGTCGGGAGAAGGTTGCTCGGCATACTGCAGTTCGATGCCGAACTGGCTGCCGTCACCGAGCATCTTGCGGAAGTTGGGCAGATCTTCGGGGGTGGAGATGATCAGAATCTCGCGAATGCCGGCCAGCATCAGCACCGACAACGGGTAGTAGATCATCGGCTTGTCATAGATCGGTAGCAGTTGCTTGGACACGCCGAGGGTAATGGGGTGCAGGCGGGTGCCGGAGCCACCGGCGAGGATGATGCCTTTCATGTTTTCTATGTTCCTTGTCGATGCGTAGGGCGGGTGCAACCCGCCGCTGCCTGGCTGGCGGGTTGTACCCGCCCTACGTCTTGAGCTCTAGAGTGCTCCGAGTCGCTGGCCCTGATAGCTACCATCCTGCACGCGGCGGCACCAGTCGAGGTTGTCCAGGTACCACTGCACCGTCTTGCGCAGCCCGGTTTCGAAGGTTTCCTGCGGTATCCAGCCCAGCTCGCGCTCGATCTTGCCGGCGTCGATGGCGTAGCGCAGGTCATGGCCCGGGCGATCCTGCACGTAGGTGATGAGGTCTTCATAGCGCGCGATACCGGCCGGCTTATGCGGCGCCAGCTCCTCCAGCAACGCGCAGATGGCGCGTACCACATCCAGGTTCTTCTGTTCATTATGGCCGCCGATGTTGTAGGTCTCGCCGACCTGACCTTCGCTGACCACCTTGAGCAGGGCGCGCGCGTGGTCTTCCACATACAGCCAGTCGCGCACCTGCTGACCGTTGCCATACACCGGCAGCGGTTTGCCCGCCAGGGCGTTGAGGATCATCAGCGGGATCAGCTTCTCGGGGAAATGATAGGGACCGTAGTTGTTCGAGCAGTTGCTGATCAGCACCGGCAGGCCATAGGTGCGCTGCCAGGCGCGTACCAGATGGTCGGACGCCGCCTTGCTCGCCGAATACGGTGAGCTGGGCGCGTAAGGGGTGGTTTCGGTGAAGAGGTCGTCGACGCCATGCAGGTCGCCGTATACCTCGTCGGTGGATATGTGATGGAAACGAAAGGCCGCCTTGCGCTCAGCGCTCAGGCCAAGCCAGTAGGCGCGGGTGCTTTCCAGCAGGCTATAGGTACCGACGATATTGGTCTGGATAAAGGCCGCTGGGCCATCGATGGAGCGGTCGACGTGGGACTCGGCGGCCAGGTGCATGATGGCGTCGGGCTGGAACTCGGCCAGCGTCTGCGCGACCACAGGGCTGTCGGCGATATCCGCCTGGACGAAGCGGTAGCGCGGGTTGTCATCAACGGGGGCAAGCGATTCCAGGTTGCCGGCGTAGGTCAACTTGTCGAGGTTGAGCACCTGATGCCCGGTGTGTTGGATCAGGTGGCGAATCAGGGCTGAGCCGATGAAGCCGGCACCGCCGGTAACAAGAATACGCATTTACTGTGTCCTTGGCAATGAGTGACGGCAGGCGAGGCCCTGGATCAATTGAAAGTCGCGGAAGCCGTGGCGCAGCAGGCCACGTAGAGGCTCAATAGCCATAAGCCTGAATGGTTGATGGCGCATTTTGTACATCAACCCGTTTCGGTTGCGCGAGTCTTTTTGGCGGTAGTACGAGCACATGGCGTTCTTCAACAAAGCTGCTTTTTTGCTGGCTTTCTGGCGCCAGAAATTAACTGTGCTATTCATCAGTGCGTATATTGAAATGCCATCATAAAAGTGGTTAAGTCACGGCACAAAACAATTTGACGATATTCTGTCGGAAATTTTATTTTTTGCATTTTCTGCCTGTTTTTTGACGACACCGGATGTTCATGAACGAAAAATAAGGTGGGGAGTGACTTTTCATGCTTCTGCAATCAGCCGGTGGTTCCTTGCTGGCGCGTCCTGGGTTCATCGAATATTTCTTGGCGGCCATTCGCCTGGTTCATGGCATTACCGCCATTTTGCCTGGGTTTGCGCTTCTGGTATGGCTATCGGACGAGCCCGTGCTGACACAAAGCTACACCACGGTACTGCTCTTCTTTGGCGTTCTTACGGTAATGATGTTTCAAGCCCTGGGCGTTTACTCCGAGGAGATATTCAGTAGCCTGTTGCGCTTTCGCATGATGTTTTTCGCCTGGTCTGCAGCGTTCTGTCTGTTGCTTTTCATGCATCAGGCTCTGGCCATGTTCAGCTTCATGGAATGGCATTTCTTAAGTGTCTGGTTTTTAGCCAGTCTCTTTGCTTTTGGTGCTGAACGGTTAGTGCTGTTGGCCATCTTTCGGTACTGGATGCGCGCTGGGCAATTTCTACAAAGCGCGGTCATTCTGGGGGCGACTGAAAATGGCCTGCGCCTGGCGGAATTCATGCAGCGTCATAGTGACATTCGTTCCGGGTTGATCGGCTTCATCGACGACCGTATTGATCGTTTGCCCGATACGTTGGGTGGCCTACCGCTGCTCGGAGATAGCTGTGCGCTCGAGCGTTTAGTGCGTCAGGACCGCGTAACTCAAGTGTTGGTGGCTCTGCCTTGGTCCGCCGAAAACCGCATCGGCCAGATTGTGCACGAGCTGCGCAAGTTCCCTGTGAACGTCCTTCTGGTGCCGGACATGCTGGCCTTTCGGCATGCGCGCAATCGCATTACCGAGGTTGCGGGGCTGCCGATGTTCAATGTCTCGGAAAGGCCGCTCGATGGCTGGTCTCCTTTGATCAAGCGGCTCGAAGACCTGCTCCTGGCGCTGCTGGCTCTTGCCTTGGCCCTGCCATTGATGACCTTGGTCGCTCTGGCTATCAAGCTCGACTCTCCTGGACCTGTACTGTTTCGCCAGAAGCGTTACGGCTACAACAACAAGCTGATTGAGGTGTTCAAGTTTCGTTCTATGTACTGTGACCGCGCCGACGCCAACGCAGAGCGGCAGACCACGCGCAATGATGACCGCATCACTCGAGTCGGGCGCTTTATCCGCAAGACCAGCTTGGATGAGTTGCCGCAGCTGTTCAACGTATTGCTCGGAAGCATGTCCATGGTTGGCCCGCGCCCGCATGCTACGGCGACCAAGGCGGCCGGCATCCTTTTTGAGGATGCGGTGAAGGAATACACCGCCCGGCATCGTGTGAAGCCCGGTATCACCGGTTGGGCGCAGATCAATGGCTATCGCGGCGAAACCGATACGCTGGAAAAGATCGAGAAACGTGTCGAGTACGACCTGCAGTACATCGAGAACTGGTCGGTCTGGTTCGACCTGTACATCCTCTTCCGCACCTTGCCTGCGGTCATCTTCACCCGCGAGGCCTACTGAATGAGTGCCCTGATTCCCTGTATTGTTGCCGGCGGGGCTGGCACAAGGCTTTGGCCAGTTTCACGCGAGGCTATGCCCAAGCCGTTCATGCGTCTGGCCGACGGGCGCAGCCTGCTGCAGAAAACCCTGGAACGTGTTGCCGGCTTGGATGACGTCGCTCAACTGCTGACGGTGATCAATCGGGAGCTGTTGTTTCGCACGCTGGATGACTATCGCGCGCTGAATCAGAAGCATCTGGGGCTGGATTTCCTCCTAGAACCCATGGGGCGCAACACCGCTCCGGCGATTGCGGCTGCAGCGCTGCATGTCGTGTGTCATTACGGTGAAGACGCCCAGTTGCTGGTGCTGCCTGCCGACCACTTGATTCGCGATCAGGCCGCTTTCGTCGCCGCCATCGGACGGGCTCGCGCTCTGGCCGATGCGGGTTGGTTGGTCACGTTCGGTATCCAGCCGGATCATGCCGAGACAGGCTATGGCTATATCCAGCAAGGCGAGGTGCTGGAGGGCGGTTACCGTGTCGCCAGCTTCGTCGAGAAACCCGACCTGGCGACGGCCGAGGCTTACCTGGCCGGTGGCAAGCACTTGTGGAATGCCGGCATGTTTTGCTTCCGCGCCGATGTACTGCTGCGTGAACTACGTGAACATGCGCCGCAGGTCGTCGAGGGTGTGGAGAAGTGTCTTGCCTTGAGCGCACCGGCGCAGGGCAAGCAGGGCGTGCAGTGCGAGCTGGATGCTGAAAGCTTCGCCGAAGTGACCGATATCTCTATCGACTATGCTCTGATGGAGCGCTCGGCCAAGGTCGCCGTGGTGCCTTGTGATCTGGGTTGGAGCGATATCGGCTCCTGGCAGGCATTGCGCGAACTGACTCCAGCAGATGCCAACGGCAATCAGGTCAACGGCGAGGTTATTCTGCATAACGTGCAGGGTTGCTACATCGACTCGCCCAAGCGCCTGGTCGGTGCCGTAGGGGTGCGCGACCTGGTAGTGGTCGACACTCCAGATGCCTTGCTGATAGCTGACGCCCACTGCACGCAGGACGTCAAGTACGTTGCCCAGGAACTGAAGAAGCGAGGCCACGAAGCCTATCGCCTGCATCGCACCGTGACCCGTCCGTGGGGCACCTACACCGTGCTGGAGGAGGGTGCGCGCTTCAAGATCAAGCGCATCATGGTGCGCCCTGGCGAGTCGCTGTCACTGCAGATGCACCATCACCGCAGCGAGCACTGGATCGTCGTCAGTGGTATGGCACGGGTGGTCAACAGTGAACGCGACTTTTTGCTGAATACCAATGAGTCGACCTTCATCCCGGCCGGCCACCGCCATCGCCTGGTAAATCCTGGAGTGATCGATCTGGTGATGATCGAGGTGCAGAGCGGCGAGTACCTGGGCGAGGACGACATCGTCCGTTTCAACGATATCTATGGTCGTGCGCCGGTGAGCGAGAAGACCAGCTGATGCGTGTAGCCCTGATCATCCCGACTCGCAACGCTGGCGCTCATCTTGATCGCCTGTTGCCGGCGCTCGCCATGCAGACGCTGCAGCCGGACGAGTTCCTGGTTGTCGACAGCGCCTCGCGTGACGATACGGTGGCGCGCTTTCGCGCTGCTGGTGCGCAGGTCGAGGTGATCGAACCGGCGCAGTTCAATCATGGCGGTACCCGCCGTTGGGCGAGCGAGCAGGTCGACGCGGACGCGCTGATCTACCTGACCCAGGACGCGATTCCGGCCGACGCCGGTACCTTCGCCAACATCATCGCCGACCTGCAGGGCGAGGCCGATATCGGGGTTGCCTATGGGCGACAACTGCCGCACCCGGATGCAGGCCTGCTGGGCGCGCAGTCGCGTCGTTTCAACTATCCGCCGCAGAGCCGCACCAAGCGCATGAGTGATGCACCTGAGTTGGGGATCAAAACCTGTTTCAGCTCCGATTCGTTTTCGGCCTACCGGCGTGACGCGCTGGTCGCCGTGGGCGGCTTTCCCGAGGACGTGATCGGCAGCGAAGACGCCTACGTTGCGGCCCGCATGCTGCTCGGCGGTTATGCCGTGCGTTATGCAGCGACCGCCGAGGTGTATCACTCGCACGATTACAGCGTGCTCGAGGAGTTTCGTCGTTACTTCGATATCGGTGTTTTTTACGGACGTGAGCGCTGGATCAGGCAGGCGTTCGGTTCGGCCGGTGGCGAAGGCATGCGTTATGTGAAGGCCGAGATGGCAGCGCTGCGCGCGGCCGGCTGCCTCTACCGTTTGCCCGAAGTCTTTCTGCGCAGTGCGATGAAGCTGACTGGTTACCGTCTTGGTCAGGTGGAAATGTCTTTGCCATCAACCCTCAAGCGTCGCGTCAGTATGTTTTCCGGGTACTGGCGTTAGCCCCTACTTTGCTACAGGAAGTTCGATAAATGAAACATGTGATCTTGTTGTTATCCGTCGTGATGCTGGGGGCATGCACCACACCTGCGAGGGTTATGCTGCCTGATACGGACACCATAGAGGCCGGGCAGCAGGCGCTCGATCAGCTTGCCCTGGTGCCGCCACCGCAAGAGCGTGTGCGGGTGGGCGATACGTTACGCATCGTCCGCGATGCCGGTGAGATGCCGACGTTATCTGCCTTCAATGTCAGCACCATCTACGAGCTGACGCTGTTCACCGTACTCAATGACGGTTCAATCTATTACCCGTTCATCGGCAACGTGCAGGCGGCGCGTCGCACGCCCGGCGAAATCGCCGAATCCCTCACCGAGCGGCTTAAGGAGGTCTACCGCCAGCCCAAGGTAACGGTGAACATCAACAACGCGCCGGGCAATACCGTTTTCGTCGGTGGTGCGGTGCGCAATCCCTCGGCCGTGCCGATTCCGGCGGCCAACAACATCCAGCAGGCCATCATCGGGGCCGGTGGCGTGCTTCCCACGGCGGACAGCCGCAAGGTCGCCTTGCTGCGAGAGGATTCCGAGGGGGCCTATCACGCCTATTTCCTCGACTACAGCCAACTGCTCGTCACCGGAGAGCACGGGCGCAAGACAGTCGGGCTGCAGCGCGGCGATATCGTCTTCGTGCCCAAGTCGGCGGTCGGCGAGCGAATCGAGGGCGTGGACGTCTATCTGAACCAGCTCATTCCTTTTACCAAGTCGATGGGAATCGGCGCCAGTTACACAATCAATCGCTGAGGAGCGACACACTCATGATCGAAATTCGTTCCTTTCGCGACCTGCTGCGTCTGCTGTTTATATTCTTGCGAGAATTCAAGTGGGCGATGGGGATAACCCTGGTTGTGATCCTGCTGGGCGCATTCCTGCTGCCCGCCAAATACGAGTCCAATGCGCGATTGCTGGTGAAGCCGGGGCGTGATGCTGCCTTACCGCTGGAAATCAGCGATCGCCAGGCTATGGTGATGCCCATCAGCCAGCGTGATCCGATTGTCGACGAAGAGCGCATGCTCACCGGCCGGCCGATCGTCCGCGAGGTGGCTGAGCATTACCTGGAAGTGCTGGCCAACCAGCCGCCTCCGCCGTGGGTATGGAAGCGCATTAAATATGAAGTGAAGCGCGTTGTCGGTGCGGTTATCGATGGGGTGCGCACGGTCTTCGAAACCATCGGCGTGATCGAGGAACAGACCGACGTCGAGCGTCTGGCACGTGCCTTGGAGAAGAACTTCGAGGTCGACCATGCGCTGGGCTCGAGCGTTATGGAGATTCGCTTCACCTGGAACGAGCCGGATGTGGCGCAAGCCATTGTCGAGCACTGGATCGAAATCTATCAGCGCCAGCGTACCGATGCACTTGGCCGAAAGAGCCTGTTCACGTTCTACGAAGCGCAGAGTGCGGCCAGCGCCCTGCAGATCAAGAGCTACAAGGAACAATTACTGCAGAAGATGACCGGGCTCGGCGCCGCCAGCATCACCGACCGTTTGGAGGACCTGTCGGAGCGTATCAACATCCTGCGTGGCGAACGCTTCAATACCCAGCGCCTGATCAGTTCTTCGGACAGCGTTCTGGAAAACACTCGCAATCAACTGAAGGGGCTGCCTCAGGAGGTCGTAACGGTTCGTCAGATCGCCCTGAACCCGGCCCAGCAGGACCTGCGTCGTCTGCTCAATCAGAAGCGTCTCGAGCGCGTCGATATGCTGCGCACCTATATGACCACCGCCGAGCCCGTGCGGGCGCTCGACGAGTCGATCGCCTCGCTGGAGAAGCAGGTGGCCGATGAGGGGGATACGGTGCAGAGCTCCGAGGACCGTGCCCCTAATACGCTGTCCATTCACCTGCAGCGTGTTCTGCTCGACGAAACCAGCAATAACAAGGCATTGCGCGCTCAGCTCGCGGCTCAGGAATCTCAACTGCATGAACTAGAGGCGCAGCGCAACGAGGCGATGCGCGAGGAGCCTGAAGTGGCTCGCCTGCAGCGTGAGCTGGATGCGGCAGAGAAGAACTATGTGCTCTATACCGACAGCCTGGAGAAGTCCCGGATTGATCGCGAACTGGACAACAGTCAGATCAGCAACATCGCAGTCATCGAGGCCGCGACGCTAAACCCTGCCCGGGTCTTCCCCAAGACGCTGGTGATGCTGCTGCTGGCTTTGCCATTCTCGGCGCTGGTGGGCTTGCTGGTGGTCTATGTGTGCTACTTGCTGGATCAGCGCATCCATGATGGCGGCCTAGTGGAGTCGCGCTTTGGCCTGCCCCTGTGGACGACGCTTCCCGAGCGGAACAATTCCAGTGCCCAGACTAGCAATGCCTTCGCTGCCAGTGTCTACCGGCTGTATGGTTTCATGCCGCTCAAGCGCATCGCCAGCGATGGTTTGATGCTTGGCCTGACCTCGGCACGTCATGGCGAAGGGGTCGGCTTCGTCATCGAGCAGATGCGTCAGTTGCTTGAAGAGAATGGCCTTAATGTACGCGTAGGCGGCGCAGAGCCGGCCCAACCCGGCGAGGTCGTGCTGCTCGATGCGTCTGCTCTGCTCGACAGCCGCGAGGCGTTTGTCACGCTGCGCCGCGCGGACATGATCGCGCTGGTGGTAGAGGCACGACAAAGCTCCATTCCAGTGGTCCAGCACGTGCTGTCGATTCTCACCACCGCGTTCGGCAAGGTGGACGGCATCATCATCAACCGTCGCTGCTTCGAGGTGCCGGGCAAGGTTCTGAAAGTGATTGATCGTTTCCGAGGCGCGTTCTGATGCGCATTGCCCTGCTGGCGCCGTTGCCCCCCGAGAAGAACGGCATTGCCGATTACGCGGGGCATTTCAAGGCGGCGCTGGAAGCCGACGGGGTCGAAGTACTGGCCCCGCTGGCCGGGTGTGGCGCAGAGCCGGGGGCCGTCAACGCCCGGGTGTCATCGTTCGACTGGAGCGGCGTCGATCTGGTTCATGGCGAGCTTGGCGGTGGGCGTCTGCGTGAGTTCCACGCGCTGGAGCTGCTGCGCATGCGCTATCCCGCGCTGCCGTTGACGGCGACCATCCACGATCCCGAGCGCCTGGTATGGCGTCAGGCGAAGTTGCCCCGTGTCCTGGCCTGGACGGAACGCTTTCCGGGCCTGCTGCAGCAGGCGGCGGTGGTGCTGAATGACCCGTTCACGTTGCGTCAGGAGCGCAAGCTGGCGCACGGCATGAATCGTCTGTTCACCCTGACCGGGCTCGGGGCATCCTGCCTGCGCCAGCGCATGGGGCTTGCCGACGGGCGGGTCGCCGTGGTCCCGCACGGCAATCTCGACATAGCGCCGGCTGCCCTGCCGGACCTGGATGTGATGCGTCTGCTGTATTTCGGCTTCATCTACCGGGGCAAAGGCATCGAGGATCTTCTGCAGGCCCTGGCCAGGGTTCTGCAGGCCGACGAGTCGCTGCACGGACGCCTGCGCCTCACGCTCGCTGGTGGTACCGCAGCCGAGATGGCATTTGGCGGGCGTAATGATTACCTCGACGAGCTTCGCGAGTTGATCGGTCGCCTTCAACTGCAGGAGAGCATTGATTGGCGCCTGGACCTGCCACGCGAGGAAATCGCCCAGGTCATTCAGCAGCACCATGTCATGGTTCTACCGTACCGGGAGTCGCAGAAGCTGCGCATCCTGGGTGAGCAACGTGGCACCAGTGGTGCACTTTCCTGGGCTGCGGCCTGCGGTCGTGGGGCGATTACCTCGGACGCCAGGGCATTTGCCGAAGAGGTCAGTAGCGGAAACGGCATGACCTATGCTCAGGGAAATGTCGAGGCGCTCGCGCAGGCGTTGCAGGGTATCGCTCGTCAGCCACAACTGGCTGCGGCCTGGGCGGACCGGGCAAGCTCGATCGGGCGTGAGCGCCGGTGGAGCAGTGTTGGGCGGCGTTTTCACGAGCACTTCGACGAACTGTGCAGACAGGAGCCGATGCCATGAGAAAGATAGCCGCCGCCTTGATGATCGTTCTGCTTGGAAGCCTGTTGTTGTGGGGGATGCGGGTGGACGCCCAGATGCACGCGCTCAAGGCGCCGCGTGAGGTCGTCTGGAAGGATTTCCTGGGCGTGAATGCACAGTTCCTGTGGTTCAGCCCGGAGCGGTACAACCAGCAGATGGAGCGTTTGAAGGCGCTTGGTCTGCAATGGGTGCGCCTTGATCTGCACTGGGACCAACTCGAACTGGCTGAGGATCAATATAATGTAGCGGCCCTGGATGTACTGGTGCGTGATCTGGAGCGCCAGCAGCTCAAGTCCGTTTTCTATCTGGTGGGCTCGGCCCGTTTCATCACTACCGCCCCGCCGGAGTCTCCGTACCAGGATCAGTATCCGCCGCGCGACCCGGAGGTTTTCGCCCAGCGCATGGCGCTGCTGGCCATGCGTTACCCCAGTGTCGATGCCTGGCAGGTCTGGAACGAACCGAATCTGATCGGTTTCTGGCGCCCCGAGGCAGATGCGGCCGGCTACGCCCGCCTGCTCGAAGCCAGTACCAGGGCTCTGCGCAGCGTCGCCCCCGACAAGCCGGTGGTGGGCGCCGGGCTGGCATTCTTCAGCGATCTGCCCGGTGGCGCGAGCATGTTCGAGCAGCTCGGCCAACTGGGTGTGCAGCGGCTGAACACCATCGTTGCCTATCACCCCTACACCCAGCTGCCGGAAGGCAACATGCGTGGCAGCAACGATTTCGCCCTGCGCACACGCGAGCTCAACGATGTATTGCGCCGTTCCGGTGTACCCGCCATCTGGGCGACGGAGTGGGGCTGGTCCAGCTATTCGGGGCCCAAGGAGGCTCAGGACATCATCGGCCGAAACGGCCAGGCCGATTACGTTCTGCGGCGTCTGGCCTTGATGAGTACGCAGGATTTCGACCGGGTTTTTCTCTTCACCCTCAATGACCTCGACACCCGTGCAACCGTCAGAGACCGTGACTATGGGTTGCTTGATCTTGAAGGTAATCCCAAGCCTGTCTACCTGGCGCTGCAACGGTTCCTGAAAATCACCGGGCCGCGCCTGTTACCCGCCGAGCCCCCGCAGATCGCAAAGAAGATCGACGGGCTGTACAACATCGCCTGGAAGGACGAGAAGGGACGGAACCTGCTGATGTTCTGGGCGGAGAAGGGCGCTGAGCTTGAGCTTCCGGGAGTCACCCGCGCCGTTCTCCACGATCCGCTCACGGGGCGCGAAACGGCGCTCGGCAATGGCAGCTGGGTGAAGGTGAAGACCAAACCGTCGCTGCAGATACTGACCTGGGACTGAACCTAGATGCGTTTATTGTGGGTTCTCCCTTATTCGCCCTGGCCCACCACCAGCGGTGGCAAGACCCGCCAGTACAATCTGCTGCGCAGTCTGGCCGAACGTGGGCACCGCATCACGTTGCTGGTGCAGAGCAAGCAACCACTGAGCGCCGACGACCGGGCTATGCTCGAGCCTTTGCTCGAGCAACTGATCGTCGTGCCGCGCCGCCCGCTGCGCAGCTTCGCAAGTCTGTTCGTGGCGCTGTTCGCGCCAGCCCCTCTGCTGGCTGGTGTGAATGGTTATGCCCCACGCATGCAGGCCGCGTTCGTCGAGTTGCTGCAGCAGCGATGGGATGTCGTGCAGGTGGAGCACAGCTATACCATCGAGCCGTTGCGGAAGCCGCTCCGTGAACAGCGGCAGCCGTTCGTGCTGACCGAGCACAATGTCGAGTCATCGCTGGGGGCGGCCACCTATTCCCGCTTTCCGACCTGGGCGCGGCCGTTCGTCTGGTTCGACCAGTGGCGTTACCGGCGCTGGGAGCGCCAGATGCTCAGGCAGGCGGCACGTGTGGTCGCCGTGACCGAAGCGGATGCGGCCGTGATGCAGCGCCTGGCTGGGCAACCGGTGGCCGTGGTGGTGAATGGCGTGGACTGTGCGCAGTTCGCTGGCGCAACGCCCGACAATGCTTGCCAGAGGATCCTGTTTCTCGGCAATTACGAGTACTCGCCGAACGTCGATGCCGTGCAGTGGGCGCTGGATGAGATCATGCCGCTGCTGTGGCAACGCAACCCGCGTGCGGTCATCAGCATCTGCGGGCATGCGCTGCCGGCCCAATGGCCTGAGCGCTGGCCTGACAAGCGAATCGAGTGGCAGGGGTTCGTCAGCGATCTCCCGGCGCTGCAGTCGCAGTCGTCGGTGTTTCTTGCCCCGTTGCGCCACGGCGGTGGCTCGAAGCTCAAAGTGCTGGAGGCCCTTGCCGCCGGCCTGCCGCTGGTAAGTACCGCGCAGGGGGTGTCCGGCCTGGCGCTGGAGCCGGGGAGCGACTATTTGGCTGGCGAGACGGCGCAGCAACTGGCCGTGGCGTTGTCCGAGGTGCTGGACCAGCCGGCGGATGCCGCGCGACTCGGCCAGGCCGGGCGCGAGTATGTCCGCGTCCATCACGACTGGGCGGTCGCTGCCAGTCAGGTGGAGGCCATCTACGAAGACCTGGCGCGCCAGCCGGTATCGGAGGCGTCATGCGCATAGGCCTCGACTATCGGATGGTGGCGTCTGCGCCGATGTCGGGTATCAGTCGTCAGGTGCTGGCGATGGAGCGCGTGCTGCGCGAACTTCCCGATGTAACCCTCACCCGCTATGCCGTCGCGCCGTCAGGAGCCGATCTGCGCCAGCAGGTCTGCTGTCCGCCCTGGGATTGCGCCTCGGCTTCGATGCACCAGCCTCACAACCGGCTGCGCTTCGAGGCCTGTTTTCTGCCAGGCGAACTGCGCAGGCAGGGTATCGATCTGTACATCGCGAACTTCAACATGGGTCTGCCCCTGCCTCCGCGTCCCAAGGGCACGCGTTACGCGCTGTTGCTGCACGATCTGTTTCAGATCACGCTCAAGAATTACCACGCCAACGCTTTCAAGGCTGCGGTCTACCGTGCCTGCGACCGCCTTTCGATCAGCTATGCGGTGCGGGCGGCCGATCAGATCTGGACCCCTTCGCGCTTCACGGCCGACGAGGCGGTGCGGTTGTTTCCTGGCGTGGCCGACAAGGTTCGGGTACTGCCCAACCTGGTAGAAGGTTTCAGTGGGCAACCTGCAGCGCTTGCCCGGCCATTGCCTTCACGTTACTGGCTGGTGGTGGGCACGCTGGAGTTGCGCAAGAACATCCCATGGTTCGTCGAAGCCTGGGCGCAGGCCAGGCGTGAGTCTGCTGAAATTCCTGATCTGGTGATGGTCGGCAGCCTGGACCACTTGCCTCAGGCGCAGCGTGACCTGCCAGGCCTGCATGCCTTGTCGGGACTCGATGATGCGCAGCTTCACGCCGTGTATGCGCGAGCGCAGCGGCTCTGGCAGCCCTCATACGCCGAAGGATTCGGTCTGCCGGTTGTCGAGGCCCTGAGCCTGGGTGTGCCGGTGGCCGTGGCTCGCGGCTCCTCCCTCGATGAGGTGGCGCCTGCGATCAGCCCGCGTTTCTCGCCCAGTGATGGGCCGGCACTGGTACAGCTCATGCTGGGGCTGTCTGCGGAGCCGGCCGAGGACCCACAACTGTTGCGTCAGTGGGCTGAGCGATTCGGCCCGGCAACCTATCGTAATCGCCTGATCGAATTGATCGCGGAAGTGAGTTCGTAATGCCAGGAAAGCTAATTGCCATCGTAGTTGGCGTCGTATTTGGTGCGCTGCTGCTGTTTCTGTCCCCGGTCAAGGCCGTGGCGGCCGTCTTCGCGGTGGCGGTGGCCGTGAGCGTACTGCGCTTTCCGCTGTGGGGGCTGCTGCTGTTCGCGCTGCTTGCCACCTTCATGCCCTACGCGACGGTCAACCTGGGAATTCGTACCACGGTCAGCGAGGCGCTGCTGGCGCTGACCTGGGGTGCCTTGCTGTGGCAGGCGTTCATCTCTCCGGCCTCCCGGGTCGCGGTCACCGGCACCACCGAGCGCTGGCTCATGGTGCTGATGCTGTTCAGTATCCTGCCCTTCGTGGTGGGGCAGCTCACGACACAAGGCACCGCCAGCGGTCTGTCCAACTGGCTGCGCTGGTTGCTCAACCTTTCCGTCGTGTTCCTCGCTGCCAAGCTGCTGCAGGAGCGCAAAAACCGGGAGTTGCTGGTTGTCTGCCTGTTGCTCGGCACGTTGGCGATGCTGCTCCTGTCGATCGCGGTATTCCTGAGGACCCGCTCGGCTTCCGGCATGCTGCCGGTGCTGACGTTCTTCAGTTACGGCAACCTGGATATGCTCGGCTTCGCCCTGAATGCGCTTTCATCGCGCATGGGCTCGCCCTGGATGCACCCCAATGCTACGGGCGGCATCATGGCGCTGTTGTTGCCCCTGGCGCTGTGTTTTGGCCTTGCCAATGAAGGCTGGCGGCGCTGGCTGGGGCTGTGCGTCGCCTTGCTGGGGGCTGCGGCACTGCTGCTGTGCAGTTCGCGCGGGGCGATGCTGAGCCTGACCGTGGTACTGATCTGGATGGCGGGACGGCGAGTTCCCTATACCGGTCGCCTGTTGATGCTCGGTGCCGTGCTTGTCGTTGCGCTGGTGATGAGTTACCCGCCTCTGCAGGAACGCCTGGCGACGATCTTCTCCTCGGATAACGCCAGTACACAGGAGCGATTCGACGAATACCGGATGTTCCCCAGGGCGGTGCTTGCCTACCCGTTCGGTCTGGGCTTCAAGCTGGAGCCGCCTATCGAAGGCACTGACCTGATCGGCATCTCCAACCTGTGGCTCAACTTCATGTACAAGCTGGGGCTTGGCGGCATGCTGTTGTTCATCGCCGTCACCTGGCGCTGGTGGCGCGAGAGCCGGCCTGAGCAGGGGGCTATCGTGCTGACGCGGGACAATGCGATCTGGCTGGGTAGCCTGGGTGGTGTGCTGGCAGCGCTGATAAGCGGTCTGTTCGACCATTACTTCAGCTTCGCGGTGGTGATGATCGGCCTGTTCTGGTTGCTGGTGGGTATCAATCTGCTGGAGGCCAGGCGGCTGTTCCCTGCTCGCAAGCTCCATCGCGGATTGCAGCGCCAGCGCCTGGGTGTCGTGGTCAACGAGCGAGGCTGAGGGCGACCATGCTTGGCTCCGCCGCGTCGCTCACCCTGGTTACCCTGTTCGGCCTGGCGCTGGGCTTTGCCCGTGAGTGGCTGCTGGTCAGCGCATGGGGCGCTGGCGCGCAGAGCGATGCCTTCCTTGTCGCACTGTTTCTGCCGGAGGCGGTTCGCATGTCGCTGGCCGGTGGGCTGCTCAGTGCCGCTGCGTTGCCTCTTTATCTGGCCGAGGACGAGGTGGGGCGTCGTCGCTGGATGGGGGCGCTGTTGCCGCAGCTTGCGTTGATCGGTCTGGCCGTCGCGCTGCTGGTAGTCGTTACGGCTCCATGGATTGTCGGTGTGATCGGCCTGGGCCTGAGCGATACCGGGCAGGTCCAGGCAGGTGACACCTTGCGGCTGCTCGCGTGGTGCATACCGGGTTTCGTGCTGCATGCGCTGCTCAGTGTGCCGCTGCAGGCCAGCGAGCGCTTCGTGATGGCGGGATTGGGCTCGGTGCTGTTCAACGCACCGCCCGTGATCTATCTGGCAAGCATGGGGGCGCAAAGCAGTGTCTCCGGTGTAGCCGAGGCCTGCGTGCTAGGCAGCGTGCTGATGGCCGGCTCGCTGCTGCCCTGGCAATGGAAACAGGGCTGGAGGCCATGGCGCAGCAACGGCTCCCTGCAGGCACTTCGGCTACTGGGGCGGCGCATGTTGCCGTTGGTTGGCAGCAACGCGGCGAGCCAGGGGCTTGCCCTGCTTGAGCGTTCAGTCGCGTCGCTGCTCGGGGAGGGCGCTGTTACCTGGGTCAACCTGGCCCGCAAGCTGGTGAACCTTCCGCTGGTGGCATTGATGAGCCTCAATCAGGTGCTGCTGGGCCTGATGAGCAGCCGAGCCGATACGCAGCGTATTCCGCTGCTCAGACGTGGGGTCGAGACGGCAAGCCTGCTCGCGTTGCCGGCCGGCATCGGCCTGGTGGGCGCCGCCCCTGCGCTGGTGGCATTGCTGCTGCCGTCATCGCTGGGGGCTGATCCGCTACCGGCGCTGCTTGCCTGGTTTGCCCTGCCGCTGGTGTTCGGTTGTTGGAATGCCTTGCTCGCCCGTTATGCCTATTCAACCGGCGACACGGTTCAGCCGCTGTACTGCGAACTTCTGGGCAGCGGCGTCAACGCGCTGTTGTTGCTGGCGCTGCCCTGGTGGCTGGGGTTGGCCGGTATACCGCTAGCAGCCGTGGCAGGCGTGCTGGTCACGGCCCTGGCGCTCATGCGCCGCCAGGCGCTTCTGGGCCAGTTGGCCTGGGTGCGGTACTGGCTGTGTGCGGGCTTGTTGCTGGGTATCAGCGCAGGAGGTCTTTTTGGCGTGGCAGACACCTGGTTGCAACTGGGGCTGACTACGCTATTCGCGGCGGCGACGCTCGCCGGCATGGCATTGATACTGCGGCCCTGGCGTGCCGCCTGAGCGGTGCGGGTACGTCTCACGAACACACACGAACAGTCAGAGCCCCGTAGCGGGCTTTCTTAAAGGGGAAGCAGGGTGGAGCAGCGCTGGATTCAGATGGATATCGCCAAGGGCGTGGGTATCCTGATCATTGTGTTCGGGCATGGATGGTTCGTGGCCAGCTCGCCGGATTTTCTCTATCCGCTGCTGGCGTCCTTCATTCTGCCGCTGTTTTTCTTTCTCTCCGGGGTTTTCTTCAAAACCACTGGTACCTTCGCTGAAACGGCTATTGGCAAGGCCGATGCCCTGCTCAAACCTTTCTTCTTCACGATGTTGTTGTATGTCGTGGTGCGTGATGTGTTGCGAGGGCAGCCCCTGCTACCGGATATCGGAGGCTTGTTCTATGCCTCGGTCAGCACACTGCCCTGGCAAGCATTGTGGTTCCTGCCGCACTTCTGGCTGGCAATTCTATACAGCTGGTTGTTGTTGCGCCTGCTTGAGTCGTTGCGGTGCCCCGCTCTGATCATGTGGCTTGTCGTGGTCGTTCAGATGCTGCTGGGAATCTGGCTGCTTGGCTGGTCGTGGCATTCGCCGGTCACCTTTTTTGGCCACTCCTATAGCATACCTGGGCTGCCGTTCAGTGCCGATGTTGTTTTTATCAGTAGCGCATACTTCTTGCTTGGCTATCTATTACGCTCGGCTCTGCGTGCACATAAAACCTCGGTGATAGGTCTATTAGTCAGCATCGTATTGTTCGGCATGATTTTCTTTTTTCATCCCGTGACTATGGATTTGGCGCAACGACGTTATGATCATTGGCTGTGGACCACGTTGTTGGCAGTTCTGGGGGGGTATATCTGTTGGGCGTTGTCAGGTCTGATGACACATTGGAGCTGGCTTTCCAAAGCTATGACATATATCGGGCAATCGACTCTGGTTATCCTGATCTTCCATGGTGAGATTCAAAACAAAAGCTTCGCCTTGCTGAGATGGTTTTCTGTTCCTGACCATTTAGGTGCCGCTATTGCGCTTGTGTTTACCGTGATTGCTTCCTTGCTGATTGGTGAATTTATTAAGCGATTTAGTTTTTTGCGTGTGATGTATTTGCCTGTTTGGAAGAAAAAGAATAAGAAAAAATTGAAAAAGGCGACAGCCAGTCAGGTCTCAGAGTAAGAGAAGGGTTTTTTAATATTACGTTGGATTTGAGTTGCTCCGGCTTTTTAGGTTTATTTGTTTAGGTCAGGCCGCCAAGGCCTGACCTGTTTGTTGTTTTGTTACTAGTGGGGTTGGGTTCGCCTCCACAGGCGAAGTTATCGTTTTGAGTTCAGGAGGCGTCGGTAGTTTTTACTAGTTGTCTCGTGGCTCCTCCTAAGCGACAACCAGTCCGGCCTTGTACATTTAAGGGCCTTAACCAAGGCTTTTTTGTAATTGTCGCCCGTCCTGCCAATTGAAGGCTCGACGCCGTCTCTGCCAGCCGCTTGTTGTGGCGTTTAGAGGCATTCTGGCATGGCCGCTTGATAGATCAGTCCACCGGCGCGCAGCATGGCGACCATGCTGAACGTGAAGTCTTGCTTCTAATAATGGCGCTGGCTGTTTAGCCGAGGGTGAGCGGTGCAAAACGCTCGAACGCCATCACATACAGCTAACCAGCTAGGTCAAGGCATAGGGGAATCTGGGACCCAAAAGGCGTCGGTGAGGTAGCGATGGGGGCGCTCGTCATGCACTCCGAGCTGCTGCGCTCGATATAGACGCCACGCCCCTCTTGTCTTCGGTGCGGCGTGCCCAGTCTTCGGCATCACGCTTGGTTCGGAAGGAATTGGAACAGGTTGGCCAGCCAGTCTTGCGGATGACTGCTTTCCATGTGTCAGAAGGGGTTTACGAGGGTCGCCATATGTTCTCCGAGATGTACTCGGTACGGGACTGTAACGAAACTCTACCTCGGGAACATATGATTACGGGGTTAGGAAATTCCAAAGCCCGTAGGCTTGATGTAAATGGTGCCGGCACCAGGAGTCGAACCCGGGACCTACTGATTACAAGTCAGTATTACACACCTTTTATCAACAGCCTGCGTGGAAAATATTTCCATGCAAGAGTTCTTTTAAATGCCTGAATTAGCTAGGGATTAGCGTAATTACTGGCTTTCGTGGGTGAATATACGCGCTGTTCAATAAGTAGTCAAATCCCTACCCCAACCCTACCCCAAGGACTATAATCCCTACCCCAACCCTACCCCAAAAACGGTCAGGATTTCGGTATGAACACGCGCGTCGCCATGAATGAGCACACCCTCAAACGGCTTAAATTTGACCCGCAAAAAGGCCGTGTAGAATACCTCGATCCCCCCATGCCAGGGCACGGTACTTTTGGTGTGCGGGTCAACAAGACATGCAAAAGTTTCATCTTCCTGTACAGCTTTCATAACCATCCGCGGCGCCTGACGCTGGGCAATTACCCCGATTTGTCACTCGCCGAGGCCCGCGCCAAGGCGGCGCAGGCCGCTGAACTGCTCAAGCAGGGGATCGATCCCGGGCAGAAGAAGATTGTCGAGTTGGTCGAGTACCGTACGAGCCCGACTTTTGAGGAGGCCGTTGAAAGCTATCTGGACTGGGCCCGGGCCAACAAGAAGTCGTGGCGTGAGGATGAGCGCATGCTGCGCACTGAGTTTGTACCCCACCTGGGCAGGGCCAAAATCGGTGATGTCAGGCGCAAACAGGTGGTGGCGTTGCTCGATGACAAGGCCAAGACCGCCCCGGTGCAGGCCAACCGTCTGCTGGCCGTGATCCGCAAAATGTTCAACTTCTGCGTCGAACGCGAGATTCTCGATGCCACACCTCTGGTGCAGATCAAGAAGGTGGCCAAGGAAACGCCGCGCGAACGCAGTCTCAATCGGCACGAACTGGTGTGGTTTCTGCACCAGTTGGCCGGAGCCTCGCTGACTCAAAACACGCGCTTTGCTCTGTTGCTGAGTCTGATGCTGGCGCAGCGCTCGGGGCGCATCGTGGCCATGCGCTGGGTCGACTTTGACCTCGATGACCGGATCTGGGATCGCAGTGGCAAGTTCGAGAAGAACAACAACCCCATTGCCATTCCGCTCTCGGACGATGTGTTGAACATTCTGAATTACCTGCGTGAGCGGCAGATTCAGAAAGTGATGGCGGCAGACCCTGCGCGTTGGGCTGACAGCAAAACGTTGCCCAGTCCTGGGCAGTATGTGTTTCCTGGACGGTGGCCTGCTAAGCCGCAGACGCAGCCTTCGCTCAATCGCGCGATGCGCCGTTTCTACGATGACTATGTGAAGGATTCAGATCGCGTCGAAGAAGAGGGTCTGCTGCGAGTTGCCGATGGCTATCCGCGTCCAACCGTGCATGACTTGCGTCGCACGGCGACCACGCACATGTCCAAGCATGGCTTGGGTAAGGAGGTGCGCAGTCGCATCCTCAACCACACAGATTTGTCGGTGGATGCGATCTATGACCGCTATGCCTACTTTGAAGAAAAGGCAGTGGCTCTCCAAGGGTGGCATACCTATCTGAAGGGGTTGCTGCAGAAGGAGTTTGGTGACGTGGATTGGGTTGAGTTCTACGGGCGGCGTATGGAGGCCCAGGTGCCAGACGAGGAGGGCGATGCGTGAGATTGGCCTCTGGGCCCGGGCGTGCTGATCCCGGGCCCAGACGGCGATGGCGCTGAGGAGGGGGCTAGCGCGCGTCAATCGGTCCGAGCTGGCGGGTCATCTCCGCGATCACAATGCTGACGATGGCGCGCAGCAAGCGCATCTCTCCGGCCAGTGTCGCTTTCAGTGTCGGGCGCTGTGCGGTCAGTACGCTGTTTTCCTGCGCCACTTCTGCCAACAACTGCTTTGCCTGTGTCGAAACTTTACTCACCAAGCGAGTGATCGCTGTGCGGGCTGTTCCGGGTTTGATGCCCATCACCTCGGCAGCGGCCAGCAGCAAGGCCGGGGTCACCTGGTTCAGATGCGCTTCGCCCTCGATGGGCCAGGCCAGGGTGACGGCCTGTGGCCAGGTGTCTTTGTCGAACGCGCGGGTGCCGTAGACCGACATGCACAGCAGGTCGTAGAACGGTGCCAGGCGGACTTTGGCACCGTAGGTCAGGAAACTGAGGTTTTTCAGGTGCGCGTCTTCGTTGCCGACCAGTACGTTGAACACCAGCCACTCGAACAGGGCCAAGCGGGCTACCGCCGCCGGGGCGCAGAGTGCGGCCACCTCGGCCAGTCGGGTGACACTGCCGGCGCTGTACTTGAACTCCCGTGACAGCCCCAGCAACTGGCAGGTATCCAGGCAGTGCTGGCGTTGCCAGTGCCCGGCATCGTGGGTGCGGTCAAAGCGCGCCACCAGATAGACCGGTTCCGGGACATACAGGCGCGTCACTTCGGGCACAGCCAGACCGACACGTTTGGCTAGGGTCATCACGAACCATTCGTTGATGACGGAGTGGGCCCAGGCCCGGTCCGGGTGATCGGGTTTCAGAATGTGCGTCGAGGGACTGGAGCCCTCCGGGTCGAACAAGGTGCCGTTCCGGTAGATGACCGCCATCTTGTGCTGCGCTCCGGCCAGCGACATCTTTTTTGCCGAGCGATAGGCCAGCGGTACCTGCGGCATCTGCTGGATACGCTGGGACAGCTCCTCGTAGGGCAGAGGTTTTTCGCTGCCGTTGGCGGGGCGGGTATCGGGCGGTAGCAAGGTGAGTGAACCGGCGGACTCGGCCCCGTATACCTGCAGCAAGGCAAAGGCATCTTCTACGTTGGCAGCCGAGGCTTTGGCGAGGAGGGCGCGTTGCCCCTCTTCCGGTAGGAGGTTGTCGAAATACCACTGTACCGGACGGTGGGAGGCGCCGTCGAGGTGTTCCTCGGGTTGCAGGGGCAAGCCCGGGCACACCGCGAAGGCACTGTTACTGGCCAGCCACGCAGGAGCATAACCGAACGCCCACAGCCCATTCTGCTCGCGGATGTAGCCCACAAGTGCGTCGTTGATCCAGACGTTCAGGGTGCGCGGGGTCATGTGCGTTCACCTTGGGGCGACTTCACTTGCGCCGTAGCGGACGGTGCCGCCTGCTGCTCGCGGCGTTTGGCGAGGGTGGCTTGGGTGTCCTGGGCATACGGTTCCGGCACCTCTACCGAGACGGTCAGGCCCAGCTCCTGAATCACCTGGAAGAGTTTTCCCCATTGCACGGTCTCGCCGCCGCGCTCGACCTTGCCGAGAAAGTTTTCGCTTACGCCGATGCTGCCCGCCGCATCGTCCTGGCGCATGCGCATGGCCTTTCGGCTGGCGCGGATGATTTCGCCGAGGTCGGCAGGGGACTCAATGTCGAATTTCATAAATCCTCACAAGTGAGCGGTTTTATGGCTGGTGTAAGGCCATAGGATAAAATTCCGCATGTTCGTAAGGATTTTATATGCTTCGTGCTGATCTGCAACATAATCCTCGCATTCATGAGGATTTATACGAGATGTGGGCAGAGCGGTTCGCGGTAGAGAAGAAGGCTGTAAATGCTATTGGGCCGGAAGGGGTGACGGCTTGTAGGCGCTGGTGCCGAATAGATCCACGTGCCGACGCAAGACTGACCTACCTTTGAGTGGCAAGAATCAAGCACAGACAATGGGTCGCAAGAAATCGGACGGGGCAGTGCCATCTCGGTAACTGGGTCAATTCGGCATCAGCGCCAACAATGATCCTTCTGGACTTCAATGCGGTTAGCCGCAAAGTCGGATTGAGTCGTAAAACTATCTACTGCCGTATCCGAGAGGGTGACTTCCCGAGGCAGGTGAAGATAGGCCGAGCAAGCCGCTGGCTTCAGCATGAGGTTGACGACTGGATAACCAGCGCCGCTGCAGCGAGATAGAAAGAGGCCGGTCAAATGACCGGCA